>JBKJXJ010000468.1:0-10027 GCA_046716125.1 Candidatus Eiseniibacteriota bacterium | reverse complement strand
CCCACAGGGCATCGAGATAGTGGGTCTCAGGGATGCCGCGATCGAGCGTGACGGCCCGTCGCGCTGCGGCGCGGGCCTCATCCGCGTGACCCGCCTGGCCGGCGCACACCGAAAGGAGCAGCCATTCCTTTCCGTTGGTGGGTCGCGCGGCGACGCAGCGCCGCGCCGCGACCGTGGCGTCCGCCCATCGCCCGCGCGAGGCGGCCACCTCGGCGCGCGCGCGCCAGACGTACCAGTGCCAGCCGTCGAACGACCCGTTCACGTAGAGGCCCTCGCGCCGCAACGGGTAGATGCGGAACCGCGTCACCGGGAGGGTGTCGAGCGCGGCCGCCGAGAGCACGGCGCTGGAGAGTCGCGTGGCCGCCGAGTCGAGCTGTCCGGCGCGGGCCTCGTCGATCGCCGTGACCAGCTCGAGGTCGGCGTCGGGCGGTGCTTCCTGGCGCAGCGTCCGCCACACCGTGAGGGCCGCGGCGTAATCGCCATGATCCTCATAGTGTCGCGCCCGCATCGCGTGGCGGAGCTGGGCTTCGAGGTCCCCGGGTTCCACGGCGGCCGCGGGGTGGGCGAGGGAGACGGCGACCAGCACAGCTGCCCCGGTGACGCGCCGAAATCGTCCCCGTCCGGCGGCGCGCACCGCTCCCGTCACGGGACGCGGGTCCCGGCGAGCGTCTCCAGCACCGCATGGATCTCGGCGTCGGTCAGCACGCGATCCACGCTCTTCGCACGCCGGAACACCGCCTGGACGCGCTCCGCCGTGGGCTCGATCTTCCGATGCTCGAGCCAGTACACGACGTTGCTCTCCCCGCTCATCGGCCCGACTTCGATCTCCTGGTGCCGCCCGACCAGGCCCGCCGGCACGCCCGAGTAGATCCGGTCGGCGAGCCAGTCATCGCCCTTGCGGTACGCCTTGATCACCGCCGCGGCGTGGACCCCGGTTCCGGTGCGGAACGCGTCGCGCCCGACCACCGGGTAGTTGGGCGGCACCGGAACGCCGGTGGTGGCGCTGACCCGCTCGCAGTATTCGGGCAGCGCGCCCAGGTCGTTCTCGATCCAGCCCAGGAGCCGAAGGTTGACGAGCAGCTGATCCATGGGCGTATTCCCGACCCGCTCGCCGATGCCGATGGCGCAGCCATGCACCCGGGTGGCGCCGGCGCGGATCGCGGCGATGGTGTTGATGACCGCGAGCCCGCGGTCGCTGTGCCCGTGCCAGTCGAGGCCGATCTCGGCACCGCTCTCGCGCACGATATCGAGCGCGAAGCGCACCAGGTTCCCGACGCCGGTCGGCGTGGCATGCCCGACGGTGTCGCACAGGCAGAGCCGCTTCGCCCCGGCGCGGATCGCGGTCAGGAACAGGCGGCGCAGGGTGTCCGGGTGGGCGCGCACGGTGTCCTCGGTCACGTACATGACCGGCAGGTCGTGCGAGACCGCGTAGGTGACGGCCTCCTCGGTGTGCTGGAGCATGCGCTCGACCGTCCAGTCCTCGGCGTACTGGCGGATGGGGGAGGAGCCGATGAATGTGCACACCTCGATCGGGATGCCCGCCTGCTGCGAGATCTCGATCACCGGCGTGATGTCCTGCTTCAGCGTCCGCGCCGCGCAGTTGGCCTTGATGCGCAGGCGCTGATCGGCGATCTCGCGCGCCAGCCGCGCCACGTCGGCCACGACGTGCGGTCCCGCCCCGGGCAGTCCGATATCGGCAGTGTCGATGCCGAGCCGGTCCATGAGATGGAGGATCCGGACCTTGTCCTCGATCGCCGGGGTCCGGACCGAAGGGGACTGGAGGCCGTCGCGGAGCGTCTCGTCGTCGAATTCGATCCGGAAGCCGGGACGCTCCCAGCGCTCGCCGGCTTCATTCCAGTCGTGGATGAGTTCGTGCTGGTCCATGGTCGGTCCGGTCACGCGGGGTCTGATGGTGGGAGGTGAGCGGGCAGAGTAAATCGCCGCCACGGCCTGCTGGCAAGTGCAAAGCCCCCGATGCTCGAACTCACGCCGGGCGTTCGAGCAGGACCGCGATGCCCTGGCCGCCGCCGATGCACGCCGAGGCGATGCCCCAGCGCTTGCCGCGCCGGCCCAGCTCGATGAGCAGCGTGTGGATGAGCCGGGTGCCGGTGGCACCCAGCGGGTGCCCGAGGCCGATCGCACCGCCGTTGACGTTGACCTTCGCCCGATCCAGCCCCAGGTCCTTCTCGACCGCGAGGTACTGGCCCGCGAACGCCTCGTTGATCTCGAACAGGTCGATGGCATCGAGGGTCATGCCGGCCCGCTCGAGCACCTTCCGGATCGCGGGGGCGGGGCCGAAGCCCATGATCTCGGGGTCCACGCCCACGCTCGCCCAGGCGCGCACGAAGCCCATCGGCGGCTTGCCGGCCGCGCGCGCGCGTTCCGCGTCGGTCACGATCAGCGCCGCCGCGCCGTCCACGATGCCCGAGGCATTGCCGCCGGTCACGAACGACTCCGGACCGAACGCGGGGTTGAGCTTCGCCAGCCCTTCGAGCATGGTGTTGGGGAAGAGGTGGTCGTCCTTGTCCACGACCACCGACTTCTTCCCCTGCTGGACCGTGACCGGCACGCGCTCCTCGGCGAAGCGTCCATCGTTGTTCGCGGTGTTGGCCAGGGTGTGGGAGCGGAGCGCGAACTCGTCCTGCTGCTCGCGCGTGATGCCGTACTTGCGCGCCAGGTTGTCGGAGGTCTGCGCCATGAGGAGCCCGCAGTAGGAATCCTTGAGCGCGACCCAGAGCGAATCCTCGAGCTGCGCCCCCGGGCCCAGCCGCAGCCCGGCGCGCGCGCCCCTCAAGACGTGCGGGGCCTGGCTCATGTTCTCCATCCCACCGGCGACCACCCAGGTCGCTTCGCCGAGCGCGATCATCTGCGCTGCGCTGACCACCGCCTGGTGTCCCGAGCCGCACAGCCGGTTGACCGTGAGCGCCGGCACCGATTTCGGAAGCCCCGCCTTGAGCGCCACATGCCGCGCGCCATAGAGGGCGTCGCCCGAGGTCTGGAGGGCGTTCCCCATCACCACGTGGTCGATGGTCTCGGGCGGGATGCCGGCGCGCGCGATCGCGGCCTTCGCGGCGACCGCACCCAGGTCGATGGCCGAGACCGAGGCGAGCGCGCCCCCAGGCAGGCCGTCCCCGCGCTTGCCGCCGATCCACTCCGCCATCGGCGTGCGCGCACCGGAGACGATGACGATGTCAGGAAGGCTCTTGCTGGACAAGGAGTTGCTCCTCGCGGTTGATGGTTCGGTGGAAGCCGGCACGGCTCTGGGCCGGCGCCGCGCGGCGGGAGGTCGAATGGGTAGATGCGCGGAAGGGACGAAAAGTAGCAGAGCTCATCGCGAGTGCTCAAGGTGACCGCCGACCCCGGACCACGCCCGGCCGCGGCACGATCCGGGTGCGGGCCGTGCTAGGCTTTCGCGCTCATGAAAGCTCACACCGAATACCTCACGATGCAGGTCCCCACGCGGCGGGCGTTCGTCAACATCACGCGCGAGGTCGAGCGCGTCCTCGCCGCGAGCGGGGTGCGCGAGGGCCTGGTGCTGGTGAACGCCATGCACATCAGCGCCAGCGTCTTCATCAACGACGACGAGTCCGGGCTCCACCATGACTACGAGGTGTGGCTCGAACGGCTTGCCCCGCACGCGCCGGTCGCGCAGTACCGCCACAACGACACCGGCGAGGACAACGCTGACGCCCACCTCAAGCGCCAGGTCATGGGGCGCGAGGTCGTCGTGGCGGTGACCGCCGGCAAGCTGGACTTCGGTCCCTGGGAGCAGATCTTCTATGGCGAGTTCGACGGGAAGCGGAAGAAGCGCGTCCTGGTCAAGGTCATCGGCGAGTGACGAAGGAGCGGGATCGAGTGACCGGCTGCGAGATCCGGGCCGCACGGCACGGCGACGTGCCGCGCATCTGGGAGATGCTGCACGGTCTCGCGGCGTACGAGCGGCTCGAGCACGAGGTGAGTGGCACTAAGGAGCGCCTCGCCGACGATCTGTTCGGCGCGCGGCCGGTCGTCGAGTGCCTCGTGGCCGAGTCCGGCGGCGGGCTGGTCGGGTACGCGCTCTTCTATCCGACCTACTCGTCGTTCCGCACCGCGCCCAGCCTGTGGCTCGAGGATCTCTTCGTCGAGCCGGGCGAGCGCGGGAACGGGACCGGCTTCTCCCTCATGGCGGCGCTCTCACGTCTCGCGCTGGAACGGGGCATCTCTGGCATCGGCTGGCTCGTGCTGGACTGGAACCGTCCCTCGATCGCGTTCTACGACCGGGCCGGCGGGCGCGCCGCTGACGGCGGCTGGATCGAATACGGTCTCGACCGCGCGCGGATGCAGGCGCTGGTCGACGCCGCGGAGGACCCGGCCCGCGGAGCCTAGCTCCGGGTGCGCCGTGCGGCAGGGACCGGCTTCGCCGATCACCTCATGTAACACTTGAAGTCGGGAGAGCGGCGAGCCTGGCCGCCAGGGACGCGGGCAGCGGCTCATCGAGCAGGCGGGCGACGACCGCCGGGACCGCCCCGTGCCGCGCCAGGTGATCGAACAGCGCATCCGATTTCGCCTGTCGTCCGAGCAACCCGTAGGCGATCGCCCAGCCCTCGGGGCTCGCGAGCGGGACGCCCTCCACCCGCGCGCTCACGAGGGTCGGGATGCGGACCACCCCTCCCTGGACATGGAACGCGAAACCCAGGATCAGCTCGACGGTCCCGTCGGCGAGCGCCAGCTTCATGTCCGCGTGGAGGTCGTCCGAGCCGTGGCGCACGAACGGCTCGTCGCCGAGCGCGGCCACCACCCGCTCGTACGGGTCGTCGCAGGTGAGGTCCCAGTCATGGACGGTGTCGGTGAGGCCGAGTGCCGCGAGCAGGCCGCTCCCGGCCAGCGCGACCGTGAGGCCCCCGCGTTCGAGCCGCTCGACGTACTCGCGAAGGAGCGGGAGCGGCGGGGACGACTTCACCTGATGCATGAAGTGAGGGCCGTCACGCATGCCCGAGTCCTGCTTTCACCGCTTCCGCCGCCCCCTCGGCGAGCGATTCGTGCAGCGCCCCCACCATCTCGGCCATCGCGGACGAAGCGGTCGCGCCTCCCATCATGTGGCCGGCCGCCGCCTCGCCGAGTCGTCGAGCCACCGTGGCCGCGCCCTTGGCACCCCCGGCCTGCCCGATGGTGCCGTACTCGGCGTAGCGTTCGGCGATGCGCTGCCGGCGGGTCTCGTCAGCGCCGGGATCGGGTCGCGCAGCCTGCCACGCCGAGACCACGCGCTCGTGCAGCGCCTCGATCGCCGCGGCCGTCTCCCGGTTGAATCCCCCGGCGGCGATCAGGCCCCGCACGCAGGCGTAGAGGGCGAAGCAGGCCCACTCGGCGCGCACGCGCTCCTCGGCGTCGGGACCGGTCCGGATCGGAAGCGCGCCTGCCTCGTCCAGGTCGGCGTAGAGCCGCGGCTCGACCGTGAAGTAGAACTCCGCGAGCGCGTGCCCGCGCTCGAGCGGATCGCGGATCACGACGCTTCGCTCACGACGGTGGGTTCGTGCTCCAGTCGTAGAAGCCGCGACCGGTCTTGCGGCCATGGTGGCCGGCGAGCACCAGCCGCCTTAGCAGGGGCGGTGGGGCGAAGCGTGGCTCGCGGAACTCGTCGAACATGATCTGGGCGATCGAACAGGTCGTGTCGAGGCCGACGTAATCGCCGAGCATGAGCGGGCCCATCGGGTAGCCGCAGCCCAGCTTCATCGCGTTGTCGATGTCGTCCCGGCTCGCCAGTCCCTGCTCGAAGACGCGGATCGCGTCGAGCATGTAGGGCACGAGCAGCCGGTTGACCACGAAGCCGGGGCTGTCGCCGAGGTGGACGACCGTCTTGCCGACGGCCCGGCACCACGCGCCCGCTTCCTCAGCGACCCCAGGCGCCGTGCGCAGCGTCTTCACCACCTCGACCAGCTTCATGAGCGGGACGGGGTTGAAGAAGTGAAGGCCGATGAGCCGCTCGGGCCGCTTCGTGAACGTGCTCAGCTCGGTGATCGAGAGGCTCGAGGTGTTGGAGGCGACGATCGTCTCCGGGCCACAGACGTCATCGAGCGCGCCGAACAGCTCCCGCTTGAGCGCCAGGCTCTCGCTCACCGCCTCGATGACCAGGTCGCATCCCGCCAGCTCGGACAACTCGGTCGTGCCGCGCAGGTTCGCGAGCGTCGTCTCCATGTCCGCCGGCGTGACCTTGCCCTTCTCGACGCCGCCCTGAAGGAACTTGCGGATCGAGGCGAGACCCTTGTCGAGCGGGGCCTGCGCGGCCTCGCGGACCATGGTCGGGAAGCCCGCCTGCGCGCTCACCTGCGCGATGCCGCTGCCCATCAGTCCACAGCCCAGCACGCCGACACGATGAATCGCCATGGAAGACCGCCTCCGCGCTTAGGGTCGGCCCCTCCTCGTTCCCAAAGGATCGCCGAAGGGATTACCGCGCGGGCAGGATATGGAACGCCCGCGCGGGCGGCAAGCGGTGTGGACCCGCCGGGCGTGGTCGCTGGCCGCAATCGGCCGGGAGGGGTGCGGGCTGGAGTGGGGAGCTATGGCTCCAGCGGAGGCCAGGACGCGGGCGGGAGGCGCCCGAGGAGCCTGGCGACACGCTGGGTGCGTGTACGGGCGGGACGGCGCGCCACGGGGCGAGCCCCGCGACGCGCGTCCCGACGGCGACGCGAAGAAGCCGTCGCCGCTGCGGCCCGCCTCATCTCACTCGCACCAGCCGGCGCGTCACACTCTGGTCCGCGGCCGTCCCGCGCATGAAGTAGACCCCGGCGGGGAGGGCGCGACCATCGGAGTCGCGGCCGTCCCACGTCAGGCTCATCCCCTCCTCGGCCACCCCGTCGTGGAGCGTGCGCACCACGCGGCCGGCCAGATCGTGAGCGGTGACCCGGAGCATCGCGCCGGCCGACGGCAGGGTGAAGCGCAGCGTCACCGGCCCTTCGCCCGAGGGATTGGGCCCGAGCGACAACGCGAGCGCGCCTCGGTGCGTCGGGTGGTCCACCGAGACGGTGCCTTCGAACTTGAACCGGTAGACGCCGTCCCCACCGACCCCGCTGAAGCGCACCCTCGCCACCGCCTCGCCGAGGTCGTTCAAGACGCGGTAGCCGCCGAAGTCCCGCTGGGTGAGCGTCGAGAACTCGAGCACGGTGCGTCCTTCGATGACGTCGCCCTCGCGCACCAGCTTGACGATGCCGTCCACCGGATCCCACAGGTAGAGGCCGCGGTTGTCGCTGCTCCCGCCGGCCGTGGAGCGGAGGGTCGCGGTGAAGAGCACCTGGCCCAGGGCGTTGATGGCGACGATGTTTCCGAAGTCCGCGAACACACCATTCCCCTCAGGGGGTGGCGCGCCCTCACGGGCGAGCTGGTCGTCCGGCGACGGCACGGCGGTGTGAGGGCTGTCGCTCTTGTAGATCGCGATGTCGTCGAGTCCTCCGCCGGCCGTGCCGGTCAGCCGCACGCGGAACGCGACGACTTCCGCGTCGTTGAGCGCCGGGGGCCAAAGATTGGCGAACGTGCCATTGCCGTCGGCTGCCGACTGGCCGGTGAACGCGCACAGCTCGCCGCCCATCGGCCAGTCCAGCGCGATGATCGTTCCGGCCGACGTGGGGTAGAGCGGTGCGGTGAACGCCGCGATCCCGTCGGCGTTGTAGACCGGCGAGTCGAACTCTCCGTAGATGCCTCCGCCCGGGGCGGCCTGATTGCCGCGGGCGCAGTCCACGAAGCCGTCGGCCGACGCGCGGAAGATGCCGTCGTCGTCGCGGAACGCCAGAGTGGTCCCGCTCATGTGGGCCCAGATCGCGATCTCGGCGGCGTTGCGGCGCAGCGCCGGCGGATCCTGGGCCGGATACGAGAACACCGAGCCGTTGATCCCATCGCCTTCGCTCGCGTCGGGAGCGGGCTGTGTGACCCAGCTCACCGGGCTCAGCAGCCCGAGCCGGTGAATGTAGTAGACGCCGGGGATGGTGCTGGTCCCGAGGCTGGCGAGGAACGCCACCGCGGCCGGGGGCTGATCGTTGATCTGCGGCGGGAAGATGCCGTTGAACGGCGAGGTGGTGAACGGCGCGATGTCGCCGCGGCGGACGTGCTTCCACCACAGACCGGGGAAGACCGCGCTGTAGAGCGCCGAGTTGTCGGCCGTGCCGCCGGCGGTGCCGGTGAGCGGGGCCACGATCGCGATGCGTCCGGAGTCGTTCATCGCGTACTGGCGCGTGATGAAGTGGAGGGCGCCGAAGAACCCCGGCCCGTCCGGGATGGGCTCGCCCTGCCGCGCCATCATGGTGACGGTGCCCGCGCTCTCGCCGCGGACCAGGACGTCGTTGTCGGCGGCCCCGCCCGAGGTGCCGCTGAGGAGTGCGGTGAAGGCGACCTGCGAGGCGTCGTTGAGGCACGGCTCGCCGTAGTTGGAGTACGTGCCGAAGCTCCCGTTGCCGCCCGGAGCCGGATTGCCGTCGCGCGCGACCGGGACGGCGGTCACCGCCGCGCCCGCCCGCGGCGCCCATGCCACGCTCAGCAGGGTGAGCGCTGCGATCGCGTTCGAGACCATTCGCATCTTTCGCGCTTCCATGTCCGCCCCCTCTGTGGAGCCCCGGGTGCCGGCGAAGCGCGCCGTGTGGGTTTCGCGCCCCGCCGGCCCCTTCTGGACCGAGGTGGAGAGCATCGGGGACGGCTCTTACGGGGCACTTACAGGCGGCATCCTCTTGGGCTAGCCTGCCCCTATGGCCGCTCCCCCCGCGCCCCGAAACCCCAGCCGCCCTGTGCCCCGACCGCGACTCCTGCGGGCGCTGGGCGGGGCATGGAAGGTCGCGGCGCTGTGCGCGCCGGCGGGGTACGGGAAGTCCACGCTGGCCTCCCAGGTCGCGCGCGGCCACGAGGTCCTGTGGTGCCGGCTGACGCCCGAGGATCGCGATCCGGCGCACCTGCTCGGCAGTCTCCTCGTTGCGGCGGGGGGGGGGGGGGGGGGGGGGGGGGGGGGGGGGGCCCCCCCCCAAAAGCACGCCCGCGTGTACGGAAGCCTGCGCGAATCCGACCTGGTGGGCGTCTACGACCGCTCGCGCGAGCGGGCCGAGGCGGTCTCGAAGCAGTACGGCGGGCGTGTGTTCGCGACGCCCGAGGCGCTGCTGGCCGAGTGCGAGGCCGTGTCGGTGGCCACGCCCACGGTGGCCCACCTCGAGGCCACGGAACAGGCGCTCGCCGCCGGCTGCCACGTGCTCGTCGAGAAACCCATGGCGGTGACCGTGGCCGAAGCCGACGCCATGATCGCGGCCGCAGAGCGCGCTGGACGCATGCTTCAAGTAGGCCAGGTGGAGCGCTTCAACCCGGCCCTGCTCGCTGCGCGGCCGTTCGTGCGCGAGCCCAAGTTCATCGAGGCACACCGTCTGGCGGCGTTCCAGCCACGCTCGCTCGACATCGACGTGGTGGGCGACCTCATGATCCACGACATCGACGCCGTTCTCCACCTGACGGGGCACACGCCCTCGGATCTGTCCGCGGTCGGCGTCGCGGTGCTGTCGAGCACCGAGGACATCGCGAACGCGCGGCTCGAGTTCGCGGACGGCTGCGTTGCGAACCTCACCGCGAGCCGCGTGTCGGTGGAGCGCCTGCGGCGCATCCGGTTCTTCACGCGCGACGCCTACGTGAGCGTGGACCTGTTCGAGAAGGCGGGCGAGGCATTCGTGATCCGCGATCCGGGCTCGTTCAAGCCCGGCGCGGTGGATCCGCTCGCGCTGCTTGCGGGCATCCGACGCACGAAGCTGCAGATCCCCGCCGGCGAGCCGCTGGCGCTCGAGCTCACGGCCTTCCTGCGCTCGCTGCGCGGAGACGGTGCGGGCGCGGCGTCCGCGCGCGCGGGGCGCGATGCGCTGTCGGTGGCCGAGCAGGTGCGCGACGCCATGCGCCGCCGCGCCCGGCACTGGGCGGTGACCTGAACCAGCAGGCGGGTGGGCGCGAGCGGCGCCTGCTCGTCGTGGCCGGGGAGCCCTCCGGCGATGCGCACGCGGCGCGGCTCGTGCGGGCGCTGCGCGAGCGCGGGCCCGTGCGC
>JBKJXJ010000467.1:0-10805 GCA_046716125.1 Candidatus Eiseniibacteriota bacterium | reverse complement strand
GAACTGACGCGGCGGCGTGATGACTTTGTCCGTGGCCTGGTTGAGAACGGCGGCTGGGACCGGCTGGAAGCTGAGGTGCACTTCGACGCTTCCGCACCGGAGTTCGAGATCGGCGACCCGGTGAGTTTCGTGGCTCAAGAGGCGCAGCGCCTCGGCCGGCTGTATCCGAAGGTGCTCATGGCGCCGCTCCACTACGATGTCGACGATGGCACGCTGAGCCAAGTGGTCGAGTAGAGCCCTCGTGTCCGACCATCCCCCAGCTACGGGTGCTAAAAAGAACGCAAGGGGGACATCTCTGTCTCGAAATCCGCGGAAAGCGAGATCCGCGCCCAGGCAGCAGCTCAATGCCAGCCAGTTTGCTTTGAAGCCTGCTGAGGTGTCGTTGGACTCGCGGGGGATGGGATCGCCGGGGGCGGGGTGTGCGCCACGCGGCGCCGCGACCGGCGCTTCGTCAGCCCGTCTCGCCGGTCCTCTGGCCCATGAGCTGCGCGATCGCATCCGCCAGGTGCTCCTCGGTGATGTGGTGGGCCTCGGCCCGCATCCGGATGGCATTGGCGGCCCGCAGGATGTCCACGTCGCGGATCCCTTGCGGGGCCTCGAACTTGTAGCAGGCCAGCTCCAGCCGCAGACCGTTCGGATCGCTGAAGTAGATCGAGTCCATGAAGCCCCGATCGAACGCCTTGAACGCGATACCGCGCTCCTCGAGGCGCTTTGCCACCTGCGTCTGGGTGGCGCGGGAGACATTGAAGGCGATGTGCTCGAGGTGGCCGACGCCGCGCGGGTGCGGGCTTGGGTCATCCTGCCGCTCCTCGTTGGTGAACACCGTGATCAGGCGGCCGTCTCCCGGGTCGAAGTAGAGGTGGTTCTCCTCGGGGCGACCGAGATTCGGCTGCTCGAAGAGCAACGGCATGCCGAGGAGGCCCTGCCAGAACGCGATCGCGCTGTCGCGGGTCGAGCCGACCAGCGTGATGTGGTGCACGCCCTGTACCGGGATGCATTTCACGGAACGCCCTCCTCCTCTCACTGCCCGCAGACTGTGGCGTTGAAACGCTCGAGGATCGGGCCGATCGGGCTCAGGATCGCGGTCCCGTTCGAGCCGCCGCCGATCACGATCCCGATCGGGTGGAACGCGCCGTCGTCGGTCACCGCCAGCGCGCCAGAATCGCCGAAGGCGCCGAATCCCTTCGAGGACAGGATCTGATCCACGAACAGCGCGGTGCCCGCGGGGAACGTGATCCTCACCTTCACATGGATCGCCTTGATCGTGCCGCGCGTCAGCTCGGTCGTGCGGCCGACCTTGAGCACGGCCGATCCCGGGACCGGGCTCGCGGGCAGACTCGAGGGCAGGCCGTAGAAGGCCGGAAGTGTCGCGCAGCTGTAGTCCTCGGTCGTCAGCTCGGCGATCGCGGCGTCCATCCGATTCGGCGTTTGGCCGTCATAGACCACGGGCTCGAAGTCGGCGAGCCGCGCCACCCTGTTCCTGGGCGGCGATGGGCCGCACGCGGGATCGGCGTCGGGCAGGCTGGGCTGCGCCATGCTTTCGCCGATCGCGGCCTGATTCTGGCGCGCGAACACGTGATTCGCCGTGAGGAGGTAGCGTTTGCCGGCCGATTCGAGCACGCAGCCGATGGTCCCCGGGAGGCACTCGATCGCGTTCCCGGTCGAGACGCCGATCGGCACCGGGCGGTAGCGGCCGGTCAGCGCGAAGCCGCGGAGCGGCCCGACGACTTCCGTGACGACGCGGACGCCGCCGGAGATGACTGGAACGCCCCTCACGCCCGAGCGCTCGAGCAGCACCAGGACCGCGTTCTGGCCGCGCGCGTCCCGGGTGACCCCGGTGCCGACGACGCCCGGTAGCCCGAGCACGACGTCGGAGACAGCCTCCTGCGCGTCCGTGGCCGCCGCGATGTCGGAATCCATGGCCATGAGCGGCGCAAGCGGGGCCGATCTTCCGGCGGAGTTGAGCGATCCATTGCCGCCGGGATCCGAGCACGACGCGAGGAGGAGGAGGGACGTTAGCGCGAAGACCGCCGCGAAGCCGCGGCGACGGGAATGAGGCCTGTCGAGTGCGATCATCATGACCTCCGGTTCGTGAGCGGCGTGTCACGGTCCGCGCCGGGCTGCCGTACGCCGCCGGAGCGTACACCCTCCGGGACACCGGGGCGCGCGGGCTCGGCGAGGAGCGGGCACACCGCCGTGGCCGCCGCGGTGTGCCGACCGTAGAGATTCCGGTTGATTGGCACGTCTAGGCCAGAATAGAGTCCCGATGCGTCCACGCCCCGGTCGCGCTTCGATAGCGTCGGCGCTCTCACGAGGACGCTTGTCGTCGGGGCGTGCGCGTCAGTCTCAGGCATGGCCGAAGGTGCGAGGTGAATCGAGAAGCCACGTCGTGGATCACCAGGACGCCACGGACGGGGATGCCGCGGTGGCAGCGCGCGGAATCCATCGTTCAGAGCTTCGCAAGGAACAGGCTCGCAAGGAGAGTACGATGAGGAGAGCACTCGTTTTCGGGATTGCCATGACACTGGTCGCGCTGGCCGCGATGCCCGCGATATGGGCCGCGGACCACAAGGACTCCCCGGCAGTCGAGAGAGATCCCGCCACCGACATCGCTGACGTGTACGCGTTCCGCCGCGCCGACAGCCTCGTGGTGGCGGTGACGGTGCAGAATCTGAGCATCTCGGGGAACGCCACCGACCTGTTCAATCCGCGGGCGCGCTATCAGATCTTTGTCGACAACACCGACAACGGCGTGCTGGCGGCGAACGTCACGATCACCGTGACCTTCTCGGGCAGCAATCCGCAAACGTTCAAGGTGGAGGGCCTCACCACCACGCCCATCGAAGGTCCGACCAGCGGCTTCGGCAACGCCGCCACTCCGGTCACTACGAGAAGCGGCCTCATCCGCGTGTTCGCGGGCCCGCGCGACGACCCGTTCTTCTTCGATCTGGCGGGTTTCCGCGAGTTCCTGGCAGGCACCTACACGCCGGTCTCCGGGCTGCGGAGCGCTTCCACCGGCCTGGCGCGCAATGCCTTCGCGGGCCTGAACGCCGGCGCCATCGTGATCCAACTGCCCATCACGGCCGTGACCGGGCTGGTCAGCCCGAACACCGGTGTGATCCGCGCATGGGCTGCCACCTCGACCAACTAGAGTCTTCAATTCTTCAAACCGGTGCGCCGCCCGAGGCGGCGCCCGACCGAAAGGACATCCCGTGAAATCCTTCACTAGAGTGCTGGGCCTCATGATGCTCGCGGCCGTGTTGTTTGGCGGCTGTTCGGATGACGCCGCCCCCCTGACAGGCGTGCTCGGCATCTATACGCAGGTCGATCGCATGGCGATTCCGGCGCTGAACACCGCCCTTATTCCGGCGGCGAAAAAGGAGGCCTTCAACCGGGCGAGCCCGGTCAACGACGTGGCGAACTACCGAACCGACGTCGTGAACTCGATCACTGCCTTGCGGGTGAACGTCTCGACCCGGGGACTGGGTCCAGAGACGGGCAGCCTGACGCCCAGCCAGCTCGCCGACGTCATCGTCCCGGACGTCGTGACCATCAACTTCTCACAACCGCTGGTGTTTCCGAACGGCCGCGACCTGAACGACGACGTCATCGACGGAGTGCTGAGCCTGGTGCTCAATCGCACGGTCGGAGACGGCGTCTCGTCGGACAACACCATCCTGTCGTCGTTCCCCTATCTTGGCGTTCCCAATCCCCTCCCCGCACCGCAGCCCTGAGCCCGGACCAGCACGCACGACCGCTCCGGGAGCCGGCTCAAGCCGGCTCCCGGAGCCAATTCCGGGATTCAGCGTGGGCGGGCCTTCCTCGCGAAGGTGAACGAGGCCCACAAGCTTTGCCATTCGGCCGCGTCCCCATCCTCATTCGGCACCATGTGGACGACGTTCACCAGCCATTCCCCGGGACGACGCACGTCGAGCGTCGCGGTGCCATCGCGTGCGGTGCGCAGCTCCTGGATCGGCGCCACCGAATCGCGTTCGGCGGCATGGGTGGGCTTCCACCCGCCGGAGAGATCACGATTCCAGGTGCGCAGCAGTGCGTTCGGGAGCGGCTTGCCTCGATAGAGCACCCGGACGGGTAGCCGGATCGGGCGCTCCGGATCGGCGAAGGGCACGATCTCGAGTGGCAGACCCTCAGGGCGTGTGGCACGCCGCGGATCGCTGCCCGCGACCCACGTCTTGGCACAACGTGCGTAGCGCTCGCGTCCGGGCACGGTCCTGGAAGGCAGTCGGCGACGGGCGGCGAGCGGCCCATCGAGCCCCTCCGCCAGGAGATACGCGTCGAAGCGCTCGGCCGGCAGCTCGATGAAGCTGAAGTTCGACTGGTAGGTCAGCAGCTGTCCGCCACCGTCGGGCGGAATGAAGAGAGCCCAGCGCAGCTCACCGCTGATGACGCCCGGCGAGAGGTCGAGGCGACGCGCGCCCCGCATCGTGAAGCGCTCGGTGCGGGCAGCCGAGTAAGGTCTCACCTCGCCCCGGAAGCCGGTGCCGACAAAGGCCTGGATCGCGACCGTGTCCCCCGGCGCCGCCCGATACGTCGAGGGCGACAGCCAGAACTCGTGCGCCGATACAGCGGGCGCCCTGGCGGCGAAGTTCGAGAACACGGCGCAGGCGAGGAGCAGTGTGCGACTTCGCATGTTCCTCCGCCGCGCCCCGCCTACCCCCGCGCGGGCGCCTCGATCGGCTTGGCCATCTCGACCGTCTCACTCCGCCCCGTGTGGCGCGGGGCCGTGGGCTTGCGCTTGAACCTGCGCTGGAACTCGTCCAGGTAAGTGTAGAACACCGGGGTCACGTAGAGCGTCACGATCTGCGAGAACGCGAGCCCGCCCACCACGGCGAGGCCGAGCGGCTGGCGCGACTCGGCGCCGGCGCCAAGGCCGAGCGCGATCGGCAGCGTTCCGGCAAGGGCGGCCATCGTCGTCATCATGATCGGGCGGAACCGCACGGTGCACGCCTGGAGGATCGCCTCGCGCGGAGGTTTGCCCTCGCGGCGCTCGGCGTCGAGCGCGAAGTCGATCATCATGATGGCGTTCTTCTTCACCAGGCCCACCAGCATGATGATCCCGACGAACGCGTAGACGCTCAGCTCGGATCGGAACACGAACAGCGTGAGGAGCGCGCCGAAGCCGGCGAACGGGAGGCCGGAGAGGATGGTGATCGGATGGATGAAGCTCTCGTAGAGCACGCCCAGAACGAGGTAGATGATCAGCACGGCGATGATCAGCAGCAGCGTGAGACCCTGCTGGCTCGCCTGGAACGCCTGGGCGGTGCCGGCGAAGCTGGTCGTGATGTCCGAGGACAGCGTCTGGCGCGCCGCGACCTGCACGGCGGCGACGCCGTCGCTCAAGCCCACGCCGGGCTTGAGGTCGAACGAGAGGGTGACGGCCGGCACCTGGCCCGAGTGATTGACCGTGAGCGCCCCGAGCCCGGTCGAGAGTCTGGCGACCGAGCCGATCGGCACCTGCTGGCCGCTGTTCGACCGCACCGTCAGCAGGCTCAGCGCGGCGACGTCACGCTGAAAGCGCGGCTCCAGCTCCATGATGACCGCGTACTGGTTGTCGGAGGTGAAGATGGTCGAGACCTGGCGCGAGCCGTAGGCGTAATAGAGCGTCTCCTGGATCCGCTCGGGTGTCACGCCGAGGGCGGCGGCGCGCTCGCGGTCGATGTCCACGCGCACCTCGGGGTTCTTGATCTGCAGGTCGCTGGTGACGTTGTCGAGCTGCGGCACGGTCTGGAGACGCGTCTCGAGCCGCGCGGAGTTCTCGTAGAGCGAGGCGATGTCGGGCGCCTGGAGCGTGTACTGGTACTGGCTCTTGGCCGAACGGCTGCCGACACGCACCGGCGGCGGGTTCTGGAGGAACACGCGAATGCCGGGGACGGCGTTGAGCTTCGGCGTGACCTGGCGGATCAGCTGGTCGGCGCTCAGCTCGCGCTCGTGGCGCGGCTTGAGTCGGATGTTCAACCGGCCCTGATTGCCCGAGCCGCCGCCCGGCCCACCGCCCACAGCCGACATGAAGCCGGCCACGTTCGGGTCCTTCTCGAGGATGGCGGCGATCGCCTGCTGGTGGCGCACCATGGATTCGAACGAGGTGCCCTCGGCGGTCTCGGTGGTGCCCTGGATCTGTCCGATGTCTTCGCTGGGGATGAACCCCTTGGGCACGAGCATGAACAGCACCGCGGTGCCGACCAGGATCCCGAGCGAGAACACGAGCGCCACTCGCCGCCGGTTCATCACCCACGCCAGCGTGCGTTCGTAGAAGCGCAGCGAGCGCTGGAACCCGTCCTCGAACATCTGGTAGTAGCGCCCGTGGGCGCGATCACGCCCGGAGCTGAGGAACCGGCTGCACATCATGGGCGTGAGGGTCAGGGACACGAACCCCGAAACCAGGATCGCCACCGCGATGACCACCGCGAACTCGTAGAACAGCCGGCCGAGCAGGCCGCCCATGAAGATGACCGGGATGAACACCGCGACCAGCGAGCGGGTCATCGAGAGGATGGTGAAGCCGATCTCCTTCGCCCCATCGAGCGCGGCCTGCATCGGGCGCTTCCCCATCTCGAGGTGGCGGACGATGTTCTCGAGCATGACGATGGCGTCGTCCACCACGAACCCGACCGCGAGCGTCAATGCCATGAGCGAGAGGTTGTCGAGGCTGAAGCCCATCGGCTTCATGACCGCGAACGTGCCGACGATCGAGAACGGCAGCGCGAGGCTGGGGATGAGCGTGGCCGAGAGGTTGCGCAGGAACAGGAAGATGACGATGACGACCAGCACCAGCGCGATGAGCAGCGTCATCTGGACGTCCGTCACCGAGTGGCGGATCGAGACCGAGCGGTCGTTGAGCGTATCGAGGTTGACCGTGCCCGGGATCTGCGGGCGGATGCGCTCGACCAGGTCGTGCACGGCATCGGCGACCGCGACGGTGTTGGTGCCGGGCTGCTTCTGCACCGCGAGCACGATGCCACGCTTGCCGTTGAACCAGCTCGCCTGCCGGTTGGACTCGGTGTCGTCGATCACCTGGCCCAGATCGTCGAGCCTCACCGGTCCGCCGTCCCGCGTCGTCACCACCAGCGACCGGAACTCCTTCGCGTTCTGAAGCTGTCCATCCGAGCGGATGGTGAGCGCCTTCTCGGTTCCCCACAGCACGCCGGTCGGCAGGTTGACGTTGCCCGAGCCGATCGCCGCCGCCACCTGGTCGATGCCGACGTTCCGCGACGCCAGCGCCTGCGGATCGAGCAGGACGCGCACGGCGTACTTCTGGGAGCCGAAGACATTGACCTGTGCGACGCCGGCGACGGTCGAGATGCGCTGGGCCAGGAACGACTGCGCGTACTCGTCGAGGACCGGAAGCGGGAGCTGGTCGGAGGTGAGCGCCAGGAACAGGATCGGCGAGTCGGCCGGATTCGACTTCTGATAGGAGGGCGGCAGGATGCCCTGCGGGAGCTGCCGCTGGGTCTGAGCGATCATCGCCTGCACGTCCTGCGCCGCGGTGTCGATGTCGCGTTCGAGCGTGAACTGCAGCGTGATGTTGGTGGAGCCCAAACTGCTGACCGAGGTCATGGCGTCGAGCCCGGCGATGGTCGAGAAGCGCTTCTCGAGCGGGGTCGCCACCGCGGAGGCCATGGTCTCGGGGCCCGCCCCGGGCAGATTGGCGCGCACGGTGATGACCGGGTAGTCCACGTTGGGCAGGTCGCTCACCGGCAGCTCGCGATAGGCGAGCACGCCGAACAGGAGGATGCCGAGCATCACCAGCGTGGTCGCGACCGGACGATGGATGAAGGGACCGGAGATGTTCATCACTTGCCTCCGCGGGTCCTGCCCTCGTTCGACGCGGCGCTCTTCTTCTCGGCGGCGCCCGGGGCGCGACCGCCCGAGCCTCCCGCCGCCCTGCTGCCGTTCCCGCTCCCGGCGGCGCTCCGAACCACCGCCTTGCTGCCGGGCGAGAGGCGCAGCTGTCCATCGGTGACGACGGTCTCGCCGGCCTTCACCCCGGACGCGATCACCGCCAGGTCGCGCCACGTGCGCTGGACCGTTACCGGGCGGACCTCGACCGTCGTGGCGGGCTTGACCACGTAGCAGTAGGTGCCCTGTTGCGAGTTCGTGACCGCCGCCGCCGGAACCACGGTAGCACCCGCCTGTTCGAACAGCCTGAGCCGCACGCGCACGAACTGTCCGGGCCACAGAGCGCCGTCGCGATTGGGCGCCTCGGCCTTCAGCAGCACCGTGCCGCTGGTCGGATCCACGGCGTTGTCCACGAATGTCAGCCGCCCGGTGACCCACGTCGAGTCGCCCTCGGCCGGCGCGATGTCCACCGGCGGCGTCCGCCGGCCCGCCTTACGGATCTCAGGCAGGTCGGCCTGGCTGACGGTGAAGCGCACCAGGATGGGCCGGATGCGATTGATGGTGACGAGCGGCGTGGCGACATCGTTGGCGCGCACGAGATCGCCCTCATTCACCGAGAGGCTCCCGGTCCGCCCGCTGATCGGAGCCCGGACCGTCGCATAGTTGAGGTTGAGGCGCGCGGTGAGCATCGCCGCCGAGTCGGCGCTCAACGTCCCGGCCAGCGCGGTGGCGGCCGAGCGCTTGCGCTGGAGCTCGTCCACGGAGATGAGCTGCTGGCCGGCGAGGGCCTCGGCGCGCTGCGCATCGAGTCGCGCGGTCTCGAACTGGGCCCGGGTGCGGGCGAACGCGCCGGCCGCTTCCGCCAACGCCGCCTCGAACGGGCGCGGGTCGATCCGGAACAGCGCCTGCCCCCGGACCACCTCGCTGCCCTCGCGGAAGGAGACGCGTGTGACGATCCCCCCGGCTTGCGCGGTGACCGCGGCGCTCTGGACCGGCTCGGCCGTCCCGGTCGCTTCGATCTCGTAGGGCACGCTGCGCTGAACGACGGGCGCGACCACGATCGGGACGCGCTGCGGGCCACGCGCCCGGGCGCCGCCGCAGCCGGCGAGCAGGAGGCACGCCGCGAGCAGGGGGCCGTTCCCGAAGGTGAGCCTGCGCCGGGGGATGAAGCGGATGCGCATCGCGGATGCGTTCATATGGGCGGCGGGGTCCCTTCCATGTAGAGGCCGGCCGCCGGGCGGTGGGGCGCGGACGGCGCGAACGACAGGCAACGACGCACGAGCGTAACGAGCGCGCGTGGTCCACGGCAACGGATAACTCGGTGGATGGACGCGCGAGCCGCCCAAGGGAAGGCGGCGCGATCGACGGACGCCGGGGTTCGGGCCCCGGGCGCAGACGCGATGCCATCGAAGGGGGGATCTGTCAGCGCCCGGCAAATTCGGGCCCCGGATCCCACCCGCGGCCAGACCCGTCACAACGAATCCCGCGCGATCCCCCGTCACAAGGGACATCGGACACAGCACGACAATCGCGGCCCGGGAGACCGGTACCGCAGCGACGAGAGGAGGTGCAGGATGATCAAGGTGAGGATGAGGGACCTGGCGCTGGTCGCCGTCGCGGGCGGACTGCTCGCATTCGAGCTCGTGAGCATCGGCGAGGCGCTGCCCGAAGTGAAGAAGGCGCTCGTCGAACGCGGGTGGTCGCCGAAGGCGCTGGTGGCATCGGCCAGCGCCGAGAAGGCGCCGGCGATCGAGACGTCGGCGGCAGTCGAGACTCCGGCCGCGCCCGTTTGCAAGGTGGCGGTCGCCACGGCGACCCGTCACGCGCACCGCGTCGCGGCCGCGACGTCATCGGCGACGGCCAAGCGCTGCATCATGGTGACGCGCGCGAAGAAGGGTCAGAGCGCGCGGGGGCGCGTGCGTGTCGTCACGATGAAGAGCGAGGGTTCGTTCGCCTACACCACGCTGGCGCATTCCCGCGAGGAGCTGAAGGAAGTGCAGAAGGCGGTCGATCTGGCGTTGAAGCATTCGACGCTCTGACCGGGCGCCGGTCGGTCGGTGGAGCGCCGGAGCGGATTGGCTCCGGCGCTATCGCCGCGGCCGGAGGTGAGAGCCTGGTCTCCGTCGGCCGGCGCACCCGCCCCCGCGGAGATACGTCCGTGCGCATCGAGTGCCTGTCTCACCTGTCCGATTCGACCCTGGAGCAGGAGCTGGAGCATCTCGCCGCCACCGATCGCGGCACCACCGTCCGCCTGCTCGTCCGCATCGCCGAGTTCGACGTCCGCAAGCTCCATGGCAGCGCCGGCCGATGCCCCGGTCATGCAACTCGAGCCACCGGTTGAGACTGCGGCCGCGCCGATGGCCACGCCGGCCACCGAGCTATCCGCCGCGCGGCGGATAGAAGCTCAAATACCGCGAGCGAAGGTGACGCCGACGTCGTCCGGACGCTTCGCCCTGCTGACCCCGCTTAGCCAGGAGACCCATGACCTGCTGCGCGACGTCCAGGACCTGCTCGGGCATGAGATTGCACCTACGGGCGGTGTGGAAACGGGATGGCGGCCGGTGCACGTTCACGAGCGACACGGGCCACCGCTGCGAGGAGCGCAGGGACGTGCAGTACGACCACATAGAGCCCACGCCAATGGCGGGAAGGCGACCGTGGGCGGGATCCGGCATAATGCCCGGCGCACAACCAATTCGAGGCGGAGCGCGTGTTCGGCGCCGAGTTCATGCGCCACAAGCGGGAGGCGGCTCGAAAACGCGCCTCGTGAAGAACGAGCGCGCCCTTCCTTGCCCATGCCGGTGGGGTCCATTAGGCTCCATCCGCCATGGTGCGTCCTGAAGAGCGGTGTCGCCGCTCAAGCCTCATCGAACCAGCGGGTGCAAGTCCCGTCCGGACAGGAACGGACCGTCCGGTAGCAGGCCCCCGGGGCGGCGAGAGATCGCTGT
>JBKJXJ010000466.1:0-4132 GCA_046716125.1 Candidatus Eiseniibacteriota bacterium | reverse complement strand
CGGGCGGGCCCCCGGGCCCGACGTAGGCGCCGGTCGACTCGTCGTAGTCGCGCCCGCTCGGGGTGCCGCCGGGCGAAGCCATCCCGACCCAGCCGCCGCCGGCCCCGACCCCATCCCCCACCCCGTCCCCCACCCCGCTGGAGTCCACCGCCGCGCCGTTGGCGAAGGTGTGCCGAATGTCTCCGCCGTCCCACCGGTGCTCGAACACGTCCGGATCGGCGACGTCGTCGAACCGCTCCAGCGCGTATCCCCAGCAGCCCACCCACTTGTAGCCCGACTTGTCCGCGATCAGCGCGAACACCTCGTCCGGGTTCTTGAACGTGTCGGGACAGGGCAGGTTGCAGGCCACCTGGGGCCAGATGAACCAGTCGCTCCCGTCCCAGCGACCGATCCCCTCGTTGCGTGTGGCGGCATAGACGTTCGACCCCTGGATCAGGATGTTGGCGTAGATGTTCCCCGGCGGGCCGGGCGGGGTATGGTAGGTCCATGCTCCGCCGGACGGCTGTTCCCACAGGACGGCGGCGCCATTCAAGATGCCGCCCACGTAGAGGGTTCCGCTCCCGGTCGGGTCCACCCCCGGGTCACCGTTGGCGCCGGTCGCACCGGTCGCCTCGGGCGAGCCTGGGTTCTGAGCGAACAGGATGTCCTCGGCGCGGTGAGTCCAGATCCCGCCCCCTAAGGACGTGGTCGAGGCCAGGACCGTGCCGTGCTCGTCCACCAGGTTCAGGACGTTGCCGATGAATCCGATCGTGGCCCACTCCTGGGTGGATGTCTCCCAGCGATAGATGTTGGCGGCGCACAGCGCGTAGACGTACCGGCCGTCGCTGGCCAGCCGATCCACCGCCACGGTGGGCAGGCCGGTATTGGCTTTCCGCCAGTCCGAGAGATTGGTCGACGTCCGCGCGAACCCGACGCCCCGCGGGGTCGAAAGCCACAGCGTGTCACCGAGCTGGGCGATCCCGGTGATCTCGGGCCTCGAGAAGGTGGTGTCGAACGACACCGTGTTCCCGTCCGGGAGCGAGCCCAGCACCTGGCGCCCGTCCCAGAGCGCGAGGCCGCCACGCGTCCCGATCCAGAGCGTGTCGCCCGCCACGGTCATGGTGGTGACGCTGTCCACCGGGAGCCCGTCGAAGGCGTTCACCAGCTCCCAGAGGGACCCATCCGCGCTCAGCCGGCTTACGCCCGAGGCGAACGTGCCCACCCAGAGCCGGCCGACCCGGTCGAATGCCAGGCTGGTGAGCTGGTTGCTCGCGACCGCGCCCGGTTCGCGCGTGATCGATGTGAAGGTGCGGGTGACCCGGTCGAAGCGCAACAGGCCGGCCTCGCGGGTCGCGCAGTAGACGGTTGCATCCGTGACCACCAGGTCGGTGAAGTCCTTGGTCCGGATGTGGGTCTGCCAGGCGCCCGCGGCGAGGGCATCGGCGGGGAGCGAGGCGATCACCGTGAGCGCTGCGAGGACGCAGGAGAGGCCAGAGAGCATGAATGGGCGGCGGTGGCGGATCATGATGCGCCTACTCCCAATGGCCCAGCAGGCTCATGAGCCGCAGCCGCCAGACCAGGCCTGCGGCCTCCCAGATGATGCGGCGGTTCATCTTGGAGACCCCCGCCCTGCGGTCCACGAAGACGATCGGGATCTCGCGGAGCTTGAAGCCGCGTTTCCAGCACTTGAACGACACCTCGATCTGGAACGCGTAGCCGTCAGACCGGACCCGGTCGAGCCGGATCCCCTCGAGGGCCCTCCGGCGGAAGCACTTGAACCCGCCGGTCGCGTCGTGCACCGGGAGTCCGGTGATGAGACGAGTGTACACGTTCGCGGAGCGGGAAAGGATCAGTCGATTGAGCGGCCAGTTGACCACCCGCACCCCGCCGATGTACCGGGACCCCAGCACCACGTCCGCGTCCCTTGCGGCGACGAGGAAGTCTCCGATCGCGTTGGGGTCGTGGGAGAAGTCGGCGTCCATCTCGAAGATGTACTCGGCGCCGTGATCCAGGGCATAGCGGAACCCGTCCCGGTAGGCCGAGCCCAGCCCGAGCTTGCCGGGGCGCTTGAGCAGGTGGATCCGGGGCTCGCGGGCCATCCGCTCCTCGACCAGCCCGGCCGTGCCGTCGGGCGAGGCGTCGTCCACCACGAGGACGTCCAGACCGTGCGGGAGGGCCATGAGCTGATCGAGCAGGGACGCGATGTTCTCGCGCTCGTTGTAGGTCGGGATGATGATGAGCTTCTCCATCAAGCCCCTCTCGCGATCGCGGCCGCCGCCGGCGCCGGAGCACCCTTCGGGCGGCGCCGCCAGAGCCCGGCGGCCAGCAGCCCCAAAGTCACGAGCAGGCTCGCCCCCGAGAGCATGAGGCCCCGCCTCATCGCAGGCGAAACGAAGCGGAACTCGACGCGGTGGCGCCCGGCCGGCACCACGACCGCGCGCAGCAGGTAGTCGGCTTTCAGGATCTCGGCGGGCTGCCCGTCCACCGTCGCCTTCCAGTCGGGATACCAGAGATCGGCGAGCCGGAGGATCGCGGGCCCTGGTGTCTCGACCTCGAGCATCACGTCATTCAATCCATAGCGGACGATCGACGCCGTCGCCCCCGTCACCGGCCCGAGCGCGACGCCCGGAGCCTTCTCGAGCAGCGTGACGCGCGAGGGATCGTGCGCGAAGCCCGCGACCGAATCGAGGATCGCTTTGGCCGGGCTCACCACGCGGTACTCATCCAGCACGGTGACGCGCGGGAGCCAGCGCGGCAGCTCGAAGATGGTGCCGCTTCCCTGGTGGACGCGCGTCAGGCCGGGAACCGAGTCGACCGGCTGCCGGGTGACGAAGTAGCGGACGTTGAGCAGCGCCAGCCAGTTCGGATGGACCTGGACCCTGGAATCGAGATAGTCCTGGATCAGCCGGGTCTTGGCCGCGTGGGCTCCTCCGATCGAGGCGATGGAAAAGCCCGCGTAACGGTTGCTCGCGAACTCTTCCTGCGGCAGGATGCGAAAGCTCCCGACCGGCCCTGCCTTCTCGAGGAACTCGACGACGTCGTCGCGGCCGGCGTCGGCGCCCGCCACCGGCTTCTCACCGATGACCGGATTCATGACCTGCGCGCTCACCGGCCACAGCTCGATGAGCATGAGCGCGAGCATCCCGATCGAAGCGAGCGTGACCGGCGCGCGGCCGGCGCGCACCAGCCACGCGAGTCCGAGGGCCGCCAGGCCCAGCACGCACGCACGCCCGAGATCGGCGACGTAGCGCTCGTAGGCGAAGAGCGCCGCCTCGCGCGGGAACCCCTGGCGGTGATCCATCGCCGAGCGGATGTAGCCTTCCCGCCACCCCTCCTGCCCCGCGACGCCGACGACGAGCACCAGGGCGAGGATCGCGGCCGCGCCCAGCAGCAGTCGGCCGGTGAGCGCGTGGCGCGCGGCGTCGGCCCGTTCGGCCAGCAGGCGGCTCCATCCCCATGCGGCTCCGAGCGCCAGCGCGAGCTGGAACAGCAGGATGATCATCACCGGCACCCGGAACTTGTTGAACAGCGGCAGATGGCGGTAGAGGAATCCGTAGAGGGGCGTGTGGCTGCCGAAGGAGATGGCGAGCGAGACCAGCGCGATCACGGCGGCGTACACGCGCACCCTGCCCCGCTCCAGCACCGCGACCATCGCCAGGAGCGCAGCGACGATGCCCATGAAGGCGTTGGGATAGTTGGTGAACGGCATCGCGCCCCAGTAGGTCTGATCCCCGAACCCCACCGCCCACGGCACCACCACGGTGGGCAGCTCCCACGGCCCCATCGACCACGCGGTCGCGTAGTCCATGCCGACGCCGCCCCCCTCGCCCCCGCCGCGGATCGACCAGCGCGCGTAGTCGCGCAGCGGCAGGTTGTAGAGGCCGGCGATGCCGAACGCCAGCGCCATCGCCATTCCCACCCCGGCGGCGCGTCCGAATTTGGCAAGGAGCGGCGCCGATGACGACGCGGGGCGCAGCAGGGAGGCGACCAGGTCGACCACAAGGTAGAGGCCGACCGCGAGCCAGGTGTAGAAGGCGATCTGTGCATGGCCGCGCAGCATCTGGAAACCGCCCGCGAGCGCCAGCCATCCCAGGTTCGCGAGCCCCCCGCCCCGCATCCAGCGGGCCGCGAGCCACAACATCAGCGGCAGGTA
>JBKJXJ010000465.1:0-2637 GCA_046716125.1 Candidatus Eiseniibacteriota bacterium | reverse complement strand
CGTGCTGCAGGGCACACCGTGGACCTCGGTGAGCGTGCCCAAGGTGGTCGTGGGGCCGCTGGTCCGCAGCAAGGTGCGCGGCTGGTCCGGCGCGCTCGACGCCGCCGAGCTGTGGCGCCACGGCGTGCGCCGCGACGCCATCCTGTCGCACGACTTCTTCAAGGATCAGCGGCTGACGATCGACTGGGAGAAGCGCGAGCTGGTGGTTGAGGGAGGAAGCTGAGTGTCGCGGCCGAGCGGTAGTCTGCCGGAAGGCCGGCGCCGCTTACGTACCTACCGGATAACGACGGCGCGCGCGGTGGCCACGAGGTTCCCCTGACGCAGCCGGAGCGCGTAGATCCCGGCGGGCAGCCGATCCTGCTCCGCAATCGGGATCCGGTGCGCCCCAGGTCCGAGCGCGCCCACGTCGCGGCGGCGCACCAGGCGCCCGCTCAGATCGTAGACTTCCAGTGAGGCGGGCTCATCGCCTGCGAGCGAGAACGCGACCGTGAGGTCGCCCGCCGAGGGATTGGGGGTCGGGCCGCGCAGCGCGAATCGGACTGCTTGCGGGACGTCCACCCAGGTCTCGGGCGTGAACTGCTCCGCTCCCTCTTCGACGTAGCCCAGGCGGTAGGCGTAGCGCGTTCCGGGCGTGACTGCCCGGTCCTCGAAGTGGAGCAGGTCCTGGCCCTCGTGTCTGGCTGCGCCCATGCGCTCCCAGTCGTTCACCGCGTCGCGCCGATAGACAACGGCCGCGAGCGAGCCGGCGTCCGGTCCCTGCCACGTGAGCAGGACGCGTTCCGGGGTCGCGTCCGCGCTCGCCAGGGCGAGCAGCGCCGGTGTCGGCCCGTCCGCTGCGAACCTCTGGGCGAAGAGGCCCCCCCGGGGAATCATGCCGTGCTCCTCCCAGACCACGATCACCCCGCCCGCACCATCCGCCACCGGACGGGGCCAGTGCTGGCTCAAACTGGTCGCCGCCGGGACCCCGTTCATCGGCCACCCCGGCGCCACCGCCCCGGCGGCGCTCAGATGCTGGACGCGCACCTCGGTGCGGATGCTGGAATAGTCCGACCACTCCCAGCAGACGTACGCTCCACCCGCCGCGTCGGCGACCACTTCCGAGTGGGTGCTCTGCCCTCCCAGGATCTGACTGACCGGCACGCCATCCGGGGCCCAGCCGGGTGCGAGACCCCCTCCCGGCAGGACGCGCGACGCGAAGATCACCGCCGGTCCCGGCCCGCGGAAGTCGTTCCAGGTCAGCAGGAGGCCACCCATCCCGTCCGGTGCAATCGCGGGCGGATGGCGCTCGCCCGGGGCACCGCACACCCTCACGCCCGCCGCCGGCCAGCCCGGCGCCCTCGTCCCCGAGACCGTGAAGCGATCCACCCAGTGCTCGGCGAAGTCGAAGGGGGCGAACGTCGAGGTCGCGAGATAGAAGCCCCCCGCACCATCCGTCGCGACGCGCGGAGCTCCCCGCGATGTGACAAGGAGGGTGCCACCGGCGGTCCACCCAGGGGCGATCGTACCGCCCGGGAGCAGTCGCTGCGCGTAGATATCCACGTCGGGGATCTGACCGGAGCAACGCTGACAGTCCGCCCATACGATCACCACTCCGCCCGCACCGTCCGGGATGGCGCTGATCAGACCCTGAGCCTCGGGTGCGGTGCTGAGGGGCAGTCCGTCTGCTGGCCAGCCCTCCGCCACCTCACCGGTGGCGGTCAGGTGCTGGACGTAGACATCGAAGTCCTGTGTAGGGTAGTCGCGCTCGTCCTGCCAGATGACATAACACCCCCCCGACGCGTCTGGGACCAGCGCCTCTGGGAACTGACCGTTGATCGCCAGGCTCGCCGCCATGCCGTTCGTCGGCCAGTTGGGGGCGACTGTTCCTCCGGCTAGCACTCGCTGCACATAGGTATCGAACCCCGTTCCAAATGTCGGCCCGACGCTGCGGTCGTCGTACCAGGTGACGAAGGCGCCTCCGTAACCATCGAGGGTGATTGCCTGGGGGGACTGCGACTTTCGCAGCGCGCACAGGGCGAGCCCGCCTACCGGCCAGCCCGGGGCGATCAGCCCCGATCCGGTCAGACGCTGCACGTAGGCATCGTAGTCCGTCGCCGGGTAGTCGCCGTACTCCGTCCACGCGACGTACAAACCGCCCTTCCCGTCCTCGGTCACGCGATGATAGTTCGTCCCGCAGGAGTCCCCGCACACCGGCACGCCGGTCGAGGGGCTCCAGAGCTGCGCGCGCGCGGGCGCCGCAAGGGCCAGCAGGATCACGGCGGCGAGCATTGGTCGCGAAAATGAGATCACGGGATCATCCGGGCAAGGGACATGAGCCTCGGCCGGGAACTCCGCAGCCCGCAGAGCCCGGGGCGAGAATGATGTTGACAGACCCCCAGGGGGGGGGGTAGCGTTTTCTCGGCGGTGGCTGAACCCTCCCCTCCCGCTCGTCCCCTCCTCCTCGCCCATCCGCGCGCTCGCGCTGCTGGACGCGACGCCATCCTGTCGCACGACTTCTTCAAGGATCAGCGGCTGACGATCGACTGGGAGAAGCGCGAGCTGGTGGTGGACGGGAAGGACTGAACCGCGCCACGCGTCGAGAGATGACAGGGCCTTCTATCCGCCGCGCGGCGGATTGGAAATGACGGAGTTACGAGC
>JBKJXJ010000464.1:0-10077 GCA_046716125.1 Candidatus Eiseniibacteriota bacterium | reverse complement strand
AGGTTCATCGCCGCGACGTAAGGCGAGAGAGGATCGAGCTCGCGCGCCCGCCGAAGCTCCTGTTCCGCCTCGGCGAACCGGCCGTTGACCAGGAGCATATATCCGTAGTTCTGGTGGGCTGTCACCTCGCCCGGGTTCAGCTCGAGCGCTCGCCGGAACCCCGCCTCCGCCGCGGGCCAATCGTAGCTCCAGACGCCCCGGATCTGAGCGAGCGCCGCATGCGCGGACGCCAGCGTCGAGTCGAGCTGCAGGGCCCGCTCCGCCGCAGCCCTGGCGCGCGGCATCGCGTCGTTCACATCCACGTAACTGCTGGAGAGCTGAGCGTAGGCGTCGGCCAACCCCGCATAGGCGGGGGCGAACTGGGTATCGATCTCGATGGCATGCTCGAAGTGCCTGATCGCGTTGCGGAATCCCTCTCCCGTGGCCCGATTCCATTCGAATCGCCCGCGCAGGTAGGCGGCATGCGCCTCCGGGTCCACGGGGCGAGGCTCTACCAGCCTCGCCTGCTCCTGCGGCGTGAGCTTCACCTGGATCTCCTTCGCGATCGCCAGCGCCACCTCGCTCTGGAGCGCCAGCACGTCGCGCAGGTTGCGCTCGTAGCTCTCGGACCAGAGGAGCTTGCCAGTCGCGACCTGGATCAGCCGGGCGGTGATGCGCACGTCGCCCTCGGAGCGCATCACCGAGCCCTCCACGATCGCGGCGACCTTGAGGGCACGGGCGATATCCCGGAGCGGTTGCCGGCTCCCGCGATAGTCCATGACCGAGCTCCGGGCGATGACGGTGAGCGCCGAGATCTTACCCAGGCTGGTGATCAGCTCCTCGGTCATGCCATCGGCGAAGTAG
The DNA here is from genome assembly GCA_046716125.1 of Candidatus Eiseniibacteriota bacterium. Lineage (GTDB taxonomy): Bacteria > Eisenbacteria > RBG-16-71-46 > RBG-16-71-46 > RBG-16-71-46 > WS-11. The sequence continues at coordinate 9,234 of JBKJXJ010000464.1, read as the reverse complement.
TCCTGCTGGGGGTCGCCCGAGAGATTGCTGAGCGGGAGCACGGCGAGCGAGCGGAGCGGAGCGGCGCCGCCACAGCCGGCCCGGCGGACCACCCCGCCCGGGTTGACGATCCACAGCGCGGCGATGGCGACGATTGCGACGACGCCCGGGGCAAGCCAGCGGCGCCGAGCGACCACCGTCCCCGGCGAACGCTTCCGCGCCCGCACCACCGCCACCTCCGCACGACCGGGATCGGACTGCAGCGACTCGAGCACCGCCCGCACCTCGCCCGCCCGCGCGTAGCGGTGCGCCGGGTCCTTCTCCAGGCAGCGCCCGATCACCGCGCGCAGGCCCGCCGGCACCGACGCCGGCAACGCGCCCGGCTGGGCGTGCATGATCGCCGCCGCGACCTCGAACGTGGTCTGTCCGGCGAACGGCATCGCCCCCGACGCCATCTCGTGCAGCAGCACCCCCAGCGCCCAGATGTCGCTGCGCGCGTCCGCCTCCCCCCCGTGCAACACCTCCGGCGACAGGTAGTGCGCCGTGCCTACGATCGCGCCACTCTCGGTGAGCGACAGACTCGGCGCGACGATCGTGGTCGAGTCGGCGCTCGTCACCCGGCGCGCGAGCCCGAAGTCCAGGACCTTGACGTGGCCCTCGGGGGTCACCATCACGTTCGCGCTCTTCAGATCACGGTGGATGACGTTGCGTCCGTGCGCATGCGCGAGCCCCTCGGCGATCTCGATGCCGTATCGGAGTACGGTCGAGGGCGGCATCCCCGAGGGCCCGACCAGCTCGCTCAGCGGCCGGCCCTCCATCAGCTCCATGGCGATCAAGACGTGACCGCCGTCCTCGCCGACCTCGTGGATGGTGCACACCCGCGGGTGGTTGAGCGCGGCGGCGCTGCGCGCCTCGCGCAGAAGGCGCGCTCGCGCGACCGGATCCGCCACCGCCTCCTCGGGGAGGACCTTGATGGCGACATCCCGCTCGAGACGTTCGTCGCGGGCGCGATACACGACGCCCATGCCACCCGAGCCGATCCGCTCGAGCAGTTGATAGTGACCGAGTCTGCGGCCGATCACGCGGCGGTCTCCCGGTGCACAACAGGGGGATGGCCAAGTCTAGCGCACCTTCGGGCGGCCGTCGCGGTGGCAATGTGTGGTGGGGTGTCCGCGGGCTCCGCCGCATCGTCGAGGGCTGACCGGAATCGGGTTTGGGAGGACGACGCCGGTCGGCTATGGTCCGCGTCTTCCACGACCTACCGGACCGGGAGCCCGCACCACCATGAGCCACGACAAGCAGTCCCGATCGTTCCTCTCCGGCCCGCGCATCAGCCCGCGTGCCATCACCGGCAAGGAGACCGCCGACGATCTGGTGGATCAGGCGTTCCTCGCCTACAACGCCGCCCGGCTGCGCGAGGGGGCGACGCTGCTGACCGGGCGCATGCTCGAGGAGGACGTGACGGTGGCGCTCTCCCTCACCGGGGCGCTCACGCCCGCGGGGCTCGGGATGAGCGCGATCATCCCGCTCATGGAGGCCGGGTTCGTGGACTGGATCGTCTCGACCGGCGCCAACCTCTACCACGACGTCCACTTCGGCATCGGGCTCGCGATGCACCGGGGCACATGGCAGGCGGACGACGTCGAGCTCCGCGAGCACGGTGTGGTTCGCATCTACGACATCTTCTTCGACTACCAGGTCCTGCTCGACACCGACGCGTTCTTCCGCGAGCTGATCGCGGGGCCCGAGTTCCAGCGCACCATGAGCTCGGCCGAGTTTCACTTCCTGTGCGGCAAATACGTGCGCGCCCGCGAGCAGAAGCTGGGCCTCGAGCGCCGCTCGCTGCTGGCGGCGGCGTGGGAGTGCGGCGTCCCCATCTATACCTCGTCGCCCGGGGATTCCTCGATCGGCATGAACATCGCCGCCAAGGCGCTGGAGGGGAACAAGCTGCTGCTCGACGTGAACGCCGATGTGAACGAGACCGCGGCGATCGTCTGGGACGCCAAGACGAAGGGCGGCAAGAGCGCGGTGTGGGTGCTGGGAGGCGGCAGCCCCAAGAACTTCCTGCTCCAGACCGAGCCGCAGATCCAGGAGGTGCTGGGGATCGCCGAGAAGGGGCACGACTATTACCTGGCCGTCACCGACGCGCGCCCCGACACGGGCGGGCTCTCGGGGGCGACGCCCGGCGAGGCGGTGAGCTGGGGCAAGATCGATCCCGAAAAGCTCCATGCCACCGTCATCTGCTACTGCGATACGACCATCGCGCTGCCGCTCCTCACCCACTACGCGCTGGCCCGCCACGCGCCGCGGCCGCTCAAGCGCCTCTACGATCGGCGCGAGGCGCTGATGGTCGCGCTCCGGCAGGCCTACTCCAGCGCGGGGCGCGCGGCGGGTGCCGCGGTGGCGAAGAAGTAGCAGCGCCGATCGCGCGGCATGACACACCATGAGTCGGTCTCACGCATCCGTAAACGCCTCGCGACCGGAGCGCTCCTCGTCGCCGGTGCCTGCCTGGTGCCGTCCATCGCGCCGGGCGCCGCGGAGGTCATTCGCGGCGCTGCCGCACGTGACAGCCTGCTCCGCATGAACGCCGCGCCGGCGGGCTCGGCCAGACCCGACACCTCGGTGACCCAGGTCGTGATGCTCGGCACCGGGAACCCCAATGCCGACCCCGACCGTTCGGGTCCGAGTGTCGCGATCGTCGTGCGCGGCAAGGCGTATCTCGTGGACTGTGGTCCCGGCGTCGTGCGCCGCGCCGCCGCCGCGGAGCGCAACGGCATCGCCGCCCTGGCGCCGGAGAAACTCGGAATCGTGTTCATCACCCATCTTCACTCCGACCACACGATGGGCCTCCCCGATCTCATGCTCACCCCCTGGGTCCTCGAGCGCCAGACGCCTCTCGAGGTCTACGGTCCGACCGGCACGCGCACGATGACCGACCACCTGCTCGCGGCATGGGCCGAGGACATCCGGGTGCGGATCGAAGGGCTCGAGCCCGAGAAGACCGACGGCTGGCAGGTGCAGACCCACGAGATCGTGGCGGGCCAGGTCTACCAGGATTCGAACGTCACGGTGACGGCGTTCGCGGTGCCGCACGCCAACTGGCGGCGCTCGTTCGGCTATCGCTTCCAGACACCCGACCGCGTGATCGTGGTGTCGGGCGACACCCGGCCGAGCGAGGAGTTGGTCAAGGCCTGCGACGGCTGTGACATCCTGGTGCACGAGGTGTACTCGGCTGACCGGTTCCCGACCAAGTCGCCCGAATGGCAGCGCTATCATGCCGACGCTCACACCTCGACCACCGAGCTGGCGGCGCTCGCGACCCGCGCGAAGCCACGGCTGCTGGTGCTCTACCACCAGCTCTTCTGGGGCACCGACGACGCCGGCCTGGTGCGTGAGGTGCGCCGCGGCTACGACGGGGCGGTGGTGTCGGGGAGGGACCTCGAGGTCTATCGCTGACGGCGCGACGCCCCGCGAGGTCATCCCCCGCGAGGCGTCGTGGCGTTCGCGGCGTGCCGCTAGTTCTTCTGCTGCTTCTGCGTCCACTCCTCGTGGGACATGGTCTTCACCGGCTCGAGCTTCTTCGTGATGAGGCCCGCGTTCAGCGTGATGAGCTCCTTGCCGGTGAGGGCCTCGAACTCCATCTGGGCCGTCGCCATCTCCCCTTCGAGCACGTCGGCGTAGCGCAGCTGGGAGTTGGTCGGCCGGCCCTCGTAGCCGTTGACGCCGCCATAGAGCCTCCCCAGCTTCTCGCGCAGCTTCTCCTCCCCGGTGATCTGGCCCCCTTCGCGCACCGTGACCAGCGAGCGGCGCAGCTCGTCGAGCCGGTCCGCGGTGGCGACGAGCTTCTTCGCCAGCGCGTCCGTTTTGCCGAGCGTCTCGGCCCTGGCGAGGGCCTGATCGCGCGCGTCGATGATGGCGTCCACGACGTAAGTGAGGCGCTCGAGGTCGCGATAGAGCCGGTGGGCGATCTCCCGCTGGTTCGTCCGGTCCGCGGCCGTATGCGGCGAGCGCGGATCGGCGACCAGATCCACCTTCGAAGTGAGCGTGTCTTTGCCGCGGACCAGCTTCACGGTGTACGTGCCCTCGGGAAGCTGCGGCCCCACGAACGCGAACGCCTGCGGCACCAGGCTGCTGGCCGGCGGGACCTTGGGGCCTTTCAGACGGGTGGACCACGCCACGCGATTGAGCCCGCGCCGCTTGCCGCCCGGGGCCGACGTGATCAACTTGCCGTCCGCGTCCAGCACCTCGAGCCTGAGGTCGCCGAACATGTGCCGCTTCTTGAGGTAGTAGGAAACCGAGGTCGCATCCTCGAGCGACTGGCCGCGGTACTCGCTGGCCTCGAACCGCTGTTCGCTGGAAGGGATGACCATCACCGAGGGACGCGAGGGCAGCAGCCGCGAGTCGGCGGCCAGCACTTCGGGAGTGATCGCGCGCAGCGCCGTCAGGTCATCGAGGATCCAGATGCCACGACCATGGGTCGCGATCAGCAGATCGTGCTCGCGCGGATGGACCGCCAGGTCGCGCACCGCGACATTGGGGAAGTCACCCTTGATCTGCGACCACTGGGCGCCCCCGTCGATCGACAGATAGAGCCCCCACTCGGTGCCGAGGTAGAGGATCCCCTCCTTGACCGGGTCCTCGCGCACGACATGCGCATGGCCCTTGAGCTCGGCGGTCGCGAGACTCGCCCACGTCTTCCCGTAGTCGGTGGTCCGGTAGACGTAGGTCTTCATGTCGCCGGTCTGATGCCCGTCAAACGTGGCGTAGGCCGTGCCGTCGGCGAAGTGGCCCGCCTCGATCCCGGTCACCCAGGTGTTCGGCGGCAGCCCTTCGATCTTCCGGCTCACCAGCGTCCACGTCTTCCCGCCGTCGCGGGTCAGCTGGACGTTGCCGTCATCGGTACCGACCCAGACGACTTCCGGATTCTTCGGCGACTCGGCGATGGCGAAGATGGTGGTGTGGTTCTCCGCCGTGGAGTTGTCGATCGAAAGCCCACCGGACTCCTTCTGCTTCTGCTTGAGCGGATCGTTGGTGGTGAGATCGGGCGAGATGCGCTCCCAGGTGTCGCCACGGTCGCGCGAGCGGAACAGGAACTGGGCTCCGAGGTAGAGCGTCCCCGTCCGGCTTGGGCTCACATGGATCGGTGTGTTCCAGTTGAAGCGGTACTCGGGCTCCGTCTTGGCGCGGAACGGCTTGATCTCCTTGGTCTCGCCCGTGGACTTGCGCACCCTGAGGACGTTGCCGCCCTGATACTCGACGTAGGTGATGTCGGGGTCGGTCGGATCCGCGAACGCCCAGAAGCCGTCGCCGCCGCCCAGCACGCGCCAGTGCCGGTTGGCGATGCCGCCCTGCTTGCGCGAGGGGGCCATCCACGTGCCGTTATCCTGGAGCCCGCCGTACACGTTGTACGGCCACTCCATGTCGTAGCTGACGTGATAGAACTGCGAGAGCGGCAGGCTGCCGATGAACCGCCAGGTGTTGCCCCGATCGACGGAGGTGTAGAGCCCGCCGTCCGTGCCGACCCAGATCTCGTCGGTGTCGGCTGGATTGATCCAGAGCGCGTGGTAATCGCTGTGCACGCCGCCGCCGATCCCGCTGAACGTCTTGCCGGCATCGTCGCTCACGAACAATCCGGTCGCGGGCTTGTACACCCGGTCGGCGTCCTTGGGATCGGCGATCACGTAGGAGAAGTAGAACGGCCGCGAGATGACCCCGGCCGCCGTGCTCAGCTTGGTCCAGCTCTCGCCCTTGTCATCCGACCGGTACATGGCGCTGGTCTTGGATTCGACGAAGGCATAGACCCGCGAGGTCCTGGCCGGTGAGACCGAGAGCGCACAGCGGCCCAGGTCCCCGGCCGGCAGGCCGGCGGACAGCCGCTTCCAGGTGTCGCCGCCGTCGGTGCTCTTGTAGAGCCCGCTCCCCGGTCCGCCCGAGCTGAACGTCCAGGGCTGGCGCCGGAACTGCCACATCGCGGCGTAGAGCGTATTGGGATCGTCCGGGTCCATCGCGACATCGGCGCAGCCGGTGTTCTCGTTCACGTACAGCACCCGCTGCCAGGTCTTGCCACCATCCCGCGTGCGGTAGACGCCGCGCTCGGTGTTCGCGTCCCACAGGTGTCCGGTCGCGGCCACGTAGACGGTATCGCTCCGCTTCGGGTCGAGGACGATCCGGGCGATGCGCTCGCTGTCCTTGAGGCCCATGTTCTGCCAGGTGTCGCCGCCGTCGGTGGTCTTATAGATCCCGTCGCCGAGCGAAACGCTGTTGCGCACCCAGCTCTCGCCGGTGCCCACCCAGACGGTCTGCACGTCCTGACGGTCGATCGCGATCGCCCCGATGGACTGGCAGTGCTTGTCGAACACCGGCTTGAACGTGACGGCGCCATCCACCGACTTCCACACCCCGCCGCTGGCCGCCCCGACGTAGAGCGTGAGCCGCTCCCCTTCGACCGCGTCCATGGCCGCGATCCGCCCCGACATGGCGGCCGAGCCGATGTTGCGCGGCTGGAGCCCGCCGAACGTCTCGGAATCGATCTTCACCTCCTGGCCGGATCCGACGGCCGGAAGCGCGAGCAGCGCGGCGACCACGGCGACGCCTCGCAGGGCGTCCGTCACGCGAAACGACATGGTGAACTCTCCCCTGGGGTGGAGGGATGTGGAGTCGGAACGGCGCTGTTGCCGCGGGTCTACTTCTTCTTGCCGGTGGCCTCGACGGCCTTGGTGCCCGCCTTGGCGCCCGCTTTGGTGCTCGCGGCAGCCTTTGCGGCGGCCGAGTCCGGCTTCGCGGCCTTGGTCGAATCGGCCGCGGTCGCGGGCATGGTGAAGATGGCGTCGGAGATCTCGGGATTCAGCTCGACCTTCTCGATGACCAGCTTCTGCCGCTGCGGGGAGCCCTTGGAGCCGGTCTCCATGACGTGCGCCATCATCAGCCCGCCCACTTCCTTGTAGTCACTCAGGTAGCTCTCGGTCTCGACCTCGGTCCCACGCACCATCCGCTTGGACTCCATCTTGATCTCGAGGTAGGTCTCGGCGTCCAGGAAGATGTTACGCACGCCACCGCCCTTGAGCGTGAGCTTGAGCTTGTAGGCGTCGGCGCCCTCGACCTGCTCCTTGCCCACGAGCTCGACCGTGTGGCCCTTCGCCTTGTAGTCCATGAGCGGTCCGTCGAAGTCGGCCTGCTCCTCGATCATCTTCGACTCGTCGGGCGGCATGACTTCGGGCTCCTTCTTGCCCATGAACGGCATGGACATCCAGGCGGTCTTGCCGTCGTACACCTGCATGCCCGTCATGCCCTGGAACGTGAACTCCATGCGCGTGCTCATCGGGCGCTTGCTCACCATGACGATCGGCGCCTCCATCCCCGGTCCCATCATCATCTTCCCGGTCGCGCGCTGCGTCTTCACGGCCTTCAGCTTCTCGAGCCCGCCCTTGGCCTCGATGTTCTTGGCGATCAGCTCGTCCACCGTCTGCGCCGAGGCAACGGGCGCGAGCGGGGCGAGCAGGGCGAGTACTGCGATTCCCATCAGGGTCTTGAGCAACATGACGTGGGCTCCTCTTCGGGTTGGGCGCGCGGTGCGGTCGCACCGCGGGTGCCTGTACGGTCGGTGTGAAGCGGCGCTTTGGACCGTCGGGGGGTGTCGGCAGGTTGCCTACGGAGTCCGGCGGTTTGCGGTTGCGTCAGCCTAGCGGCCCGCCGCGTGCGCGACGAACCGGGGCCGACCGGCGCGGCATTTTGACGCCCCGGCGGGGTCCGTCGCCGGTGTCTGTGGTCGCTTGGGAGCCCTTCAGTTGTAGTAGATTCCCGCCGCCATGTCCATGGACGACGCCCCGCAGCTCCGACTTCCCGACCTTCGCTTCGTCCCGGCGGATGCACTCATCCCGCACGAGCAGCACGACCAGCACCGTTCGGGCCCCCTGGTTCAGCGCTTGCGGGACCAGGGGGTGCTTCGCAATCCCCCCGTCGTCACCCCGCTGCCCCCCGACGACGAGCGTTTCGTGGTGCTCGACGGGGCCAACCGCGCCACCGCGGCGCGAGAGGCAGGCCTGGCGCACATCGTGGTCCAGGTCGTGCGCTACGAGGACCCCGGCCTGAGGCTCACGACCTGGCATCACGCCCTGAGCGACCTCCCGACGGCCGAGTTCGAGCGGGCGTTGGGCGCGGTCGAGGGCCTCGCATGCCTCGAGACCGACCTGCGCCACGCGCGCGCGGTGCTGGCGCGACGCGAGGCGATCGCGTTCATCGCGCTTCCAGGGCACCGTGCGATCACGCTCCACGGCGGCGACGAGCTGCATCAGCGCAACGAGGTCCTCAACGCGGTGGTCGACGCCTACCGCGCGCGCACCCCGCTCTACCGGGTCGCCAGCGACTCGCTGGACCAGGCGCGCGTCGAGCACCCCGACGTCACCGCGCTGGTCGTGTTCCCTCACTTCGAGCCCGATGAGGTGCTGGAGCTGGCGACCAGCGGCGCGCGATTGCCCGCCGGCATCACCCGCCACGTCATCCCGTGGCGCGCGCTGAGGCTCAACGTCCCGATCGAGCGCCTCGCGGACCCGAGCGTGACCCTGGCCGCGAAGAACCTGTGGCTCGAGGAATGGCTGCGCACGAAAGTCCACCAGCGTCAGGTGCGCTTCTATCAGGAGTCCACCGTGCTGTTCGACGAGTAGGATCGGGACCATGAAGGCGGTGGTGTTCGAGCGGTTCGGCGGCCCGGAGGTCCTCGAGCTGCGCGAGGTCGCGGAACCGAGCCCCGCACCCGACCAGGTGCTGGTCGAGGTCAAGGCGTGCGGCATCAACCATCTCGACCTCTGGGTGCGCCAGGGACTGCGCGGGCTCGACGTCGAGATGCCGCACATCCTCGGCAACGATGTCGTGGGTATCGCGCGCGAGGTGGGCCCGGTGGTGCGGCACGTCCGCCCCGGAGATCGCGTGCTGGTGTGCCCGACGCTCTCCTGCGGCGCGTGCCCGCAGTGTCACGCCGGCGACGACAACCTGTGCCGCCAGTACGACGTCATCGGCCGGCGGCGCAACGGCGGCTACGCCGAGCGCGTCGCCGTCCCGGGCGTCAACTGCCTCCCCTACCCCGAGAACCTCGAATGGACCGAGGCCGCGGCCGTGCCGCTGGTGTTCCTCACCGCCTGGCACATGCTGGTCGGCCGTGCGCGAATCGCGCCGGGAGAGGACGTGCTGGTGATCGGCGCCGGCAGCGGCGTCGGCAGTGCTGCGATCCAGATCGCGCGCCTGCTCGGCGCGGCGCAGGTG
>JBKJXJ010000463.1:0-18033 GCA_046716125.1 Candidatus Eiseniibacteriota bacterium | reverse complement strand
GAGCTTGCGGACGTCGAACTCGGCGATATGGACGAGCAGGCGGACGGTGGTGCCGCGATCGGTGGCGGCGAGATGCTCCAGCTCCAGCTCCAGGGTCGAATCGGACAGGTGGGACAGGGACTCGATGCGCACGGGTGGATCTCCGCGGGGGCTAAGTCGCGGGGGCGCACTGCATTCATATCATGCGTGTTTTCGACGCTCGTAGAGCCTCGTGCGCTGCACAACGCGACGCGATGAGAGAACTTTTGAGGCGCAAGTCGAGAGCGCCCATGTGCGGGGCTCACGCGCAGCCTGGCAGACGATGGCGGGAGGGTCCGTGGGCCGTGGCCGATCGACATCGAAACTCCTGTCAATTGAAATCGTCGGTCCAGACCGGGCACATGGGTAACACCTCGCTCGTCGCTCCCTCGCGCTGTGTGCTCGGGGCCCTCGGACCGCCTGGAGGGGCCCCGGGCCAGGTCCAAGCTCCCCATCAACCCGCAGGACGCGCCGGCCGATAACCCGACGGAACCCCGGCCACGAGACGCCCCGTCGCCCTCGACCCTGCGGGACCCACCCATGATCGCACGACTGTTCCGGCTGGCCGCGTGGCTGGCCTCGAGCCTGGCCCTGGTCGGCTTCGCACTGCTCTGCGCCCGCGGGATCCTCGCGCCACTGGCCTACGACGCCACCGAGCGCGGCCTGCTCGAGCTCGCGCTCCGGCTGGTCGCCCACGGCCCGCTCTACGCCGAGCCCTCGACCGCCGGCGTGCCCGCACTCCTGCCCGGATTCCCGCTGGTCGCCTCGGTGCTGCTGGACGTGCTGGGACCGAATCTCCTCTGGCTCCGTGTGGTCTCCCTCCTTTCGATCTGCGGGGTCGCGGTGCTGGTCATGGCGGTGGTGCAGGAGGAGACCGAGGACCGCACGCTTGCCGTGGCGAGTGGGAGCATCATGCTCGCGGGCTACGCGCTCCTCGCCGGCAACCCGGCGGGCGCCCGTCCCGAGCCGCTCATGCTGCTGCTCGCCCTGGGCGGCGGACTCGCCATGCGTTCCTTGCCCGGCATGGCGGGTGGGCTGATCGCGGCGCTCATGCTCTCGGTCGCCTGCTTCACCCACGCGCAGGCGCTCTGGTTCGTGGCCGCCGCGTTCATCTACCTGACCCGCGAGGACCGCGGCCGGCTGGTGCCGTTCACGCTCGGGATCGCCGTCTTCCTGGCGGGAGGGTTCCTCCTGCTCTCCCATGTCCTTGGGCCCTGGTTCAACTATTCGGCCTGGGATCTTCCGATCCGATCCATGCGCTTCGACGGTCATGGGATGCTCCGCTTCGTCGGGGGCCAGCTGCTCGGGACACTCGGCGTGCTGACCGTCATGAGCGTGCTCTCGTTCGCGCTGCCCACCCGGCCGTGGCGCGGGCCGGGCGGCCTCTGGCCGTGCATCGGCGTGGCCGCGGTAGCGGCGAGCATGCTCGCGACCCAGAGCTCCACACCCGAGCCCCAGGCCCTCGCGATCTGCGTGGCCGCCCTCGCGCTGGTCGGCCCGATCTCGATGCACAGCGTGACCCAGCACCTGTCCGCATGGCCGGACTCCACCCGGATGGCCGGCGAGGGCGCCGTGATGGTCGCCCTGGTGCTCCAGTTCGTAGCCATGCTCGCCGACATCCCCCCAACCCTGATCTTCCCGAAGGTCTAGCCCCTTCGCCCGCCAAGCCCGCCCGCCAAGCCCACCGCCGCGTGCAGGCGACCAAGCCCTCGGGTATAGTCCCCGCCTCGTCCGCCCCCCCGTGGCGCCCACGCGCGCCGCGCCGTCCGATCGCAGACAATCGAAAGGCGAAACGAACGTGTCATCCCTCAATCCTCCCGGCTCGAAGCCACCGGTGCCTTCTTCGCCCTCCCCGCCCGAGCAGCCCTGGATCTCGCCGCGCCTGCGCGAGAAGCTCGGTGACCCCGAACCCGGAGCGCCCAGGGAAGGGACCCCTCCCTGGGTCGGCATCCTCCTCGTCCTGCTCGTGATCGGCGGCGGGGCCGGATTGTTCGTGACGATGCGCAGCGGCGCCGCCCGGCAGAAGGCGGATGCCGAGCGGATCGCGGCTCAACGGGCGGCGACGGAGAGGGCCGACAGCCTTGCCAGCGCCGCGAAGATCGATTCGATGCGCGCCGTCGTCGCGGCGCGCGCGGCGGCTGATTCCGCGGCCGGCAAGACGAAGACCCCGACGACGACCACCACGACCACGCCGCCCACGCCGACGGCCGGCGGCGCGACCGCATCGCGCGCCTCGTCAACCCCTCCGGCCTCGGGCGGCGATGCCGCGCCCGCGACTCCCAGGGTGGTCGAGAAGGGTCCGTTCGGTCTCGACGTCGGCACCTTCCTCGCCGAGGAGCGCGCGACCAGTGAGCTGACCCGGCTCACGGCCGCAACCGGCCTCAAGGGCAAGATCGTGACGCGGAACGAGGATGGCGGCGATGTCTATCACGTCGTCCTGGGATCGTTCCCCACCCGCGCGGCGGCGGACAAGCGGGCGGAGGCCCTGGTCGGGCGCTCGCTCGTGAACCAGGCGCAGTCGACTCCGCTGGCGCCTTAAGCGCGCGGCATCCTCCCGGCCCCCGGCGCCACGCGTCGGGGGCCCGAGCGGTTGTGTGTCCCAGGGCGATGGCCACGCGCCCCGCGCCTGCCGTATGCTGCCGCGTCCGCGTTCGAGAACCCCTTAGGAGGACGTTGCCGCCCGCCATGCCCACGTTCGCGCTGGAGTGGCTGAACCTCCTGCTGCGCTGGATCCACGTCATCGCCGGGATCATGTGGATCGGCGATTCGTTCCTCTTCATGTGGATGGACCGCAACCTCGCCCCGCCGAGCCGCAAGCGCGACGGGGCCGTGACCGGTGAGCTGTGGATGGTCCACAGCGGCGGCTTCTACGAGGTGGTCAAGCGCAAGGTCCTCGCCCCGCACGAGGTGCCGCCCCATCTCCACTGGTTCATGTGGGAGGCCTACACCACCTGGATCAGCGGTTTCTTCCTGCTCGGCATCGTCTACTACTTCGGCGGCGCGGTGTTCCTCGTGGACCGCGGCGTCTCGAACATCGGCGTCGGCGCGGCGATCGGCCTGAGCCTCGCCGTCCTCCTCGTGGGCTATCTCGTCTACGAGTTGCTGTGGAGCTCGCCGCTCGGAGCCCGCCCCCGCCTCGCCGCCGCGCTCTCGTTCCTGCTCATCGTCGGCGCCGCCTATGGGCTCACCCGGGTGTTCAGCGGCCGCGCCGCATTCATCCACGTCGGCGCCCTGCTCGGGACCATCATGGCGGCGAACGTGGCGCAGCACATCATCCCGGCGCAGCGGAAGATGCTGGCCGCGACCCGGGCAGGCACGCCGGTGGACACGACCCTGGGTGAGAAGGCCAAGCGCCGCTCGACCCACAACCACTATCTGACCCTACCGGTGCTGTTCACCATGCTGAGCAGCCACTCCCCGTCCACCTACGGTCACCCGCTCGCCTGGCTGGTGCTGACGCTGCTCGTCATCGTCGGCGCCGCGGGCAAGTACGTGATGAACTTCCGGGGACGGAGCAACCGCTGGGTGATGGCCTCAGGGGTCGCCGCGCTGGTCGGCGTCGTCGGTCTCACCGCGCGCGTCCCGGGCGGCGCGGCGGGACCCGACCTGTCGGGCGCGGCACCGGTGTCGTTCGCCGAGGCACGGGCCATCGTCGAGACGCGGTGCGTCACCTGTCACGCCGTGAAGCCGAGCCATCCGTCGTTCCCCGAGCCGCCCGGCGGCGTCGCCCTCGACGACCCGGCGCGCATTCGAAGTTTTGCCTCACGCATCATGGAGCGCGCCGTCGTGACGAAGACCATGCCGCTCGGGAACCTGACCGGCATGACCGACGAGGAGCGGCTCACGCTCGGCGCCTGGATCGCTCAGGGGGCGAGGGTGGACTCGGCCGGCGGGCCGGGACGCTGACGCTCGTGCGGTACGGAGTGCTAACGTGACGGACAGGCGCCCGCCGCGGCGTTTCCTGCTGGTCGGACGAGTGGCTCATTCCATGAAGACGCATTCGAACCACAGGCTCCGTTCCCGGCACGCCTTGCGCGGGGCCGCATCCCGGTCCGGTTTCTGAGGCTTACTCGGATAGCCTCGTCAGGATACTGTGCGGAGGTGCCATAACCCACTACAACCCTGACATCCCCCCCGATCCCACCGAGTGGCTCGCGCTTGATGAGCAACTCCGGATCCGGCTTGCTGAGACCTGCCACCTCCCTGAGTGGGCAACCCTTCCGAACATCAAGGCTCACGCGGTGCTCCACACCATCGTGGAGAACCAGATCGCGGAGGGGTTGGCGCCGGTTGTTCGAGCAATGGCGCGCCTCATGAATGAGGGTCTGTCGCGACACGATGCGGTGCACGCGATAGGCTCGGTCGTCGCGGATCACCTCTTCGAAGCCATGAACGCCAGAGGCGGGGACTATGGCCGTATCGCTCAGGCGCGCTACAGCGCGGCGGTCGAGCAGCTCACGGCCCAGAAGTGGAAGAACTGGAATGGCGAGCGTGATGGCTAACCAGTCATTCGAGCGGACGGCTTCCGGCCCGTATCGTTCGCCATCAGCCCAATCCCACATCGGAGGCTGGATTAACCTCCCTGCAGCTGCCGTCATGCTGGGGCTGACATTTGTCAACTCGCAGGCGGAGTCATTGTTGCCACTGCAGACCGTGCTATGTGCTGATCTGGATGGGGATTCTCGCGCCGATTCGGCCATCATTACCTTCACGCCGGACCGTCACGGCATCTTCGACTACTTTCGTGTCGCTGTCGGGCCGGACTCAATCGTTCAGTTCGGGCAGGGCCTCCATGGGACTGCCCGTGTCGTTGACCTCGACACGACAGACGGGCTTCGCGAGATCGCCGTTCCTGCATGGGGGCCGAGCGACGACGATGCCGTGCACTTCGTGCGGTACTCCCAGGGCCGGGTGAGGATCCTCGGCTCGATTCCCGGGAGCATTGACTACCTTCGCGTGGACGGTTCAGGCGTGGTTCGAACGACATGCCGCGGGAGCATTCTCCATACATGGTGGTATCCCTGCGCCTACAGGGTGTTCGAGGAGTCAGGTGTGCTGGGGGAAGTGCACCAGGCGTTCAAGGTGATGAACGCCCGGGTGCGTCTGAAGCGTGATCTACCGCTCTTTCCCTCGCCAGAGCACCGCAGGGTGACCACGGTGATTCGGCGCGGAGAATGGGCCACCATTGAAGTGACTGACGATCAAGAGTGGTGCAGGATTCGAAGTCCTGCCGGGGTCACGGGCTGGTTCTGGGTCACGGGAGGAGGAGTCGTGATTGGCACTTCGACCATCCCGGGGCAAGAGGTCTTCGACCAACTGGTCATCGTCGATTGAGGATGGTCTGAGCCGCCAACCGGCCACTGTCCTTGCATGCGGGGACGGCCGCGTCACGGGCGGCTGGGGCAGCCTGATGCCCGGTCGCTGACGGCCTCGCCGCCGCGTCTCATGGGTTGGCCGCGTCCTCCGCCAGCGCGAGCCGCCGGACCGCCTCCCGAAGCCGGGGGTGCCGGTCGAACGCGATCGCGAACTCGGATTCGCGCCGCCCTCCCTTGGCGCGGATCACCGCGACCAGCGCGCGGCGGTCCGCCACGGGCCAGCGCGCGACTCCGGGGAGCACATGGACCAGCGGGCTCCAGCGCCGCCACGCGAGACGCTCACCCGAGCCCCAGCGCTGTTGCGAGCGCACCCCGAGCATCCGCGCGGTCTCGGCGGCAAGCTCGCGGTCGGCCCGCTCGCGATCGCTTCCGCGACGCTCCGCCACCAGGCGCGAGATCGCAAGTCCGACCGTCGGTAGCGGCAGCATGCCGATGATGTCGTCGCGCTTCCGGCCGAGGTGGTAGTAGAGGTTGGCGCTCGCGAGGTGCGTGAGGGTCGCGATGCTCGAGCGGTGGGACGCGCGGGCCCGCATCCGGCGCAGTTCCTCTTCCATCAGGCGGCGCGCCGCCGTCTCGCGCGGCCGGAAGCCCAGCTTCTGGTAGAACCACCACGCACCCGAGGCCAGCGCCTCGCGGTTCCCCTCGCCCAGCTGATAGGGATAGATGGTGAAGCTGTCGGCGCCGAACAGATGACGCACCGTCGCCAGCACCCGCCCGTAGATCACCCCCGCCTCGCCCCCGCGCCAGGTCTCGAACACGTTATAGGCGATCTCGGCCGACCGGTAGAGGGCGCTGTTGAGCACGTAACCGATCGGTACGCCGTTCTTGAGGGTCAGGAACGCATAGACCGCCTCGAGCATCAGCCGCCGCTCGGGCACGACGCCGACCACCGCGAATTGCAGCCCGCCGCCGCAGTCGGCCAGGCGGACGTCATCGGGATCGCCCCACGAGAAGGCGTCGAGGTCGCGGCTCCGGGTGACCATCGCTTCGCGGGCGAGGTCGATGAGGGCCTGACCTTCATCGCGCGACATCGCCCGCACCGAGAGCGGAGGGCGACGTAGCTCGGCGGCGAGATCGGGTCGCCCGCGGTCGAGCGGCCGGGTCTGGAACGCGACCGACCGGGTGCGATGGAGTGCGTGGGTGCGCGAGGGTGTGCCGCGACCGGGAGCGATGCGCAGCGGCGGATCGAGCTGGTCGTACATCTTCTCGCGCGCGAAGTCGTCCATGGCAAGCGCCGCAAATCGCCTGACGAGGAAGCCCGCATCGGTCTCTGCGGGTCCCTTGAGCCGCGCCAGCCACCGGCGGGGGGAATAGTCGAGTTCGTCCAGCGCCGGCGTCTCGCCGTAGAGCGTGAACAGCGGCAGCAGGTCGGCGAGGCGGTCGCGCTGGTCGAAGTCCTTCCAGACGATCGAGAGGCCAGGACCAAGGCGCCGGGCGAGCCAGTCCGCGGTGGGCCAGAAGAATCGGAACTCGATCGCCGTCCCCGCGATGCCGCTGTCGGCAAGGGCAGCGCGGTGACGCCGGAGGTCGCGGCGCCCGGGAAAGCGCGCCAGCATCCGCTCGACCGCGGCCAGCAGAAGCGGCCCGTCGGGGTAGGCGCGCAGGAAACAAAGCACGTCGTGCAGGCGCAGCACCTGCGCCGCGGTCGCGAGGCTCCCGTGCTCGAGCGGTCCAAGCAGGGCCAGCTTGAGCGCTTCGGAGCCGTCGCCGAACCCGGCGCGCGAGCGCTCGAGACGTTCAAGCGCCGGTCGGGCCAGCGATGAACCGCGGCGCGTCACGGGTGGGCTGTCGCCGATGCTATGCTGCGGCGCATGGTCTGCTCCGGCGAAGAGTTCCGCCTAGGTGCGCTCGGGGGTCTCGACCGGCTCGATGAGCTGCGCCGCGCGCAGGCGGTCGATCGCCCCGCGGGCCTCGCGCAGCGTGAGGCCGCACGACTCGAGCGTCTCCTTCATCTCGGCGAGGCAGGTGCGGCCGGCGACCAGTTCGTCGAGCACGATGCCGTCCATGGGACGCAGCTTGAGGCCTTCGGCCCACTCCTGCTTGGCCCGGTCCAGATCGGTCCGCTGCGAAGCCGAAGCCTGGGCGGTCCGGATGGCGTTCTGGTAGCTCTCGGTGGCCGCGTGCCCGAGTGGGGCAAGGTGGAACCGCTGGCGCGGCTTCCACGGCACGACACGTTCCGGATTCCTCCAGTCGAAAGCCATCGTCTCCCCTGCTGGGTGATGGAACGGGTCGCGGAGGGCCCCCGATCCTCGTCCGGCCGTTGTCCGCCGGGTCGGCCGGCGACTGTACCCGTTCGCCGCCCGGGGCGCGAGCCCCGGCCGGCCACCGCCGCATGAGGCCCGGATGCGGAGGATGATCGCGCGCTACGCCGCGTGGCTCCATACGCGCTGGCCGGCGGGCACCGTGGAGCCGCTGCCGGAGGTGCGCGAGGACGGCAGCACCGGCGTCCCGGGGGTCTACATCGCCGGCGATCTCACCGGGATCCCGCTCCTCAAGTTCGCGCTGGACAGCGGCGCGCGCGTGGCGCGGAGGGTCGCGGCGGACCTCGGGCGCGCGGACGGGCATCGTGCCGGGACGCACGATCTGGTCATCATCGGTGCGGGCGTGGCCGGGATGGCGGCGGCGGTCGAAGCCCGGCGCCTGGGCCTCACCTGCGAGGTGCTCGAGTCCAGCGAGCCGTTCTCGACGCTGCTCAACTTTCCGCGCGCCAAACCGATCTACACCTACCCGCTGGGGATGAACCCGGCGGGCGAACTTCAGGTGAGCGCCGTGGTGAAGGAGGCGCTGGTCGAGGAACTGCGCGCCCAGGTCGAGCGCGCAGGCATCCGCGCGCGCAGCGAGCGGGTCGAGCGGGTCGAATGCGATCGCCAGGGGCTGGTCGTCCATCTCGCCGGCGGCGGCCGTCTCGAGGCCCGCCGGGTGCTGATCGCGATCGGGCGCAGCGGACATCTCCGAAAACTCGCCGTGCCGGGCGGGGATCTGCCCAAGGTCTACAACCGACTCCACGACCCGCGCGATTTCGCCGGAAGGGACGTGCTGGTCGTCGGAGGCGGCGACTCCGCACTCGAAGCGGCGATCGCCCTCGCCGGCTCGGGCGCCTTCGTCACCCTCGCCCACCGCGGGGACACGTTCTCCCGCGCCAGGCCCGCGAACCTCGAGATGCTCGAGCGTCTGCGCCGCGATCCGATGGCCGACGTGGCGATCGAACACCCGACCTCGGAGATGGTGACCACCGCGGCGGGCCGGTTCCTCGCGCCCACTCACGCGCCCGGGCGCCTCACCGTGCGCCTGGGGACGTGCGTCACCTCGATCGCAGAGCGCGAGGTCGCCCTGCGTGACCCCGACGGGCGGGAGGAGATGCTCCCGAACGACGTGGTCTTCACGATGATCGGGCGCGATGCGCCGCTCGACTTCTTCCGCCGCTCGCGGCTGGCCATCGCGGGCGAGATGACGCGGGGGCAATGGTGTGCGATGGCGTCGTTCCTGATCGCCTGCGTCTGGCTCTACGACTGGAAGTCGGACGGCGTGATGTCGGCGCTCTGGCACCGGAACCAATGGTTCCCGACCAACCTCCCGGCACTCCTCGCGGCGGCGGGCGGCGCCGTGGCGGCAGCGGCGAGCGACCCGCGCACCCTGCTCGGGACGCTGGCGATCAGCGCCGCCGGACCGTCGTTCTGGTACACCCTCGCCTACTCCACCGTGGTCTTAGTCTTCGGCCTGCGCCGCATCCGCCGGCGACGAACCCCCTACATCACCGCACAGACCGTCACCCTCATCGCGATCCAGGTGCTGCCGTTGTTCCTGATCCCGGAGATCATCCTGCCGCTGCTCCACGTCCACGGCCTGCTGCCGGCGGGGCTCGCCGACGCACTGTTCCCGGTGGTGGACGACGGGCATGGGCGGGAGTTCTGGCGGGCCTATGGGCTCATCCTTGCCTGGCCGCTCAACGTCTACAACATCTTCACCCGGGAACCGCTCTGGTGGTGGATCGGGATCGGCTTCGTCCAGACCTGCGTCCTCATCCCGCTCGGCATCTACTTCTTCGGCAAGGGCGTCTACTGCGGATGGATCTGCTCCTGCGGCGCGCTGGCGGAGACGCTCGGCGACACCCACCGTCACAAGATGCCGCACGGGCCCGGATGGAACCGGCTCAACATGGCCGGGCAGGGTATCCTCGCGATCGTCGTGATCCTGCTCGGGATCCGGATCGCAGGATGGATCATGCCCTCGGGCAACTGGGTGGACCTCCACTTCGACGCGCTGCTCAAGGAACCCTACAAGTGGACGGTGGACGTTTTCCTGGCCGGCGTGGTCGGGTACGGCGTCTACTTCTGGTACTCGGGCCGCGTGTGGTGCCGGTTCTTCTGCCCGCTCGCGGCGCTCATGCACATCTACGCGCGCTTCAGCCGGTTCGCCATCGTCGCCGACAAGAAGAAGTGCATCTCATGCAACGTGTGCACCACCTCGTGTCATCAGGGGATCGACGTCATGAACTTCGCGAACAAGGGGGCGCCCATGCAGGACCCGGAGTGCGTCCGCTGCTCGGCATGCGTCCAGAGCTGCCCGACCGGAGTCCTCCAGTTCGGCCAGGTGCGCCGGGACGGCAGGCTCATCTCGGTGGACGCGCTGGCGGCCTCGCCGGTGCTCATGCGGGAGGGCCGATGACAACCACGCGCAGGGCGGGGCCGCGCACGCTGTCGGTGGACATCGGCGGCACCGGGCTGAAGGCCGCGGTCCTCGACTCCCGCGGGCGCCTGGTCACCGACAGGATGCGGGTCCGTACCCCGCGACCGGCACGCCCGGTCCCGGTGCTCAAGGCGATCGGGGCACTGGCCGACGCCATGCCGCATTTCGATCGCGTCGCCGCCGGTTTCCCCGGGGTGGTCGAGGATGGCGTCGTGCGCACCGCCGCGAATCTCCATCCCGCGTGGATCGGCGTCGACCTCGCCCGGCGCCTCGAGCGCCTGACCGGGCGGCCGGCGCGTGTGGCGAACGACGCGGACGTACAGGGCATGGCGGTGATCGAGGGCCGCGGCGTCGAGCTCGTCCTTACGCTCGGCACCGGCATCGGGTCCGCCCTGTTCCTCGACGGCCGTCTGGTGCCCAATCTCGAGCTGGGCCACCACCCGTTCCGGGGCCATCGGACTTATGAGCAGCTTCTCGGTGATGCCGCGCGAAAACGTCTTGGCAAGGTCGCGTGGAACCGTCGACTAAGGCCCGCGATCGAGATGTTGCTCATGACTTTCAGCTGCCGGGCGCTCTACCTCGGCGGAGGGAACGCACGCCGGATCCGCGGCCGGCTCCCGCGGCGGGTGCGTGTCGTGAGCAATCTGGCCGGCATCCTCGGCGGCATGGAGTTGTGGCGCGAGGCACCGCGCGTCACTCCGCGAAGCCGAGGACGGGCTCGATGATCCCTCGGATCTGGATCGGCTCCGCCCGACCTCGGCGTTCGGTCAGGGCGCCGGGTCGGCCGTCCCCGGGGCGTGGCGCACGATGACGCTCTGCTTCTGCTCGGGCTGCTTCCCGTACGTGAGCTTCACGGTGTAGGCGCCGGGAGGGACGAAATCGGCCTGGCTGCCCCACTCGGGACGGGCCAGCCGTTCGTTCGGCTCGCGCTGGAGGTCCCAGACCACCCGGTGGAACCCCGGCGTCCCGGGCCCGGTCAGCTTGCGCACCGTGGTCCCGGCACTGTCCGTAACCGCGAGGCTGATGCCGTCCCCGGTCCACTCCTTCACGTAATAGTTGAAGTAGGCGCCGAACGCCGGATTCTTGGCCGTGAACATCTTCTGGCCCCAGATGGCGCTCAGCGTGCGGTAGTGGAACGCGGTCGCCGGACGGGGTGAGAACAGCGTCACCGGCGCGGATGCGACCGCAGGCTTCCACTGTTCCAGGGCGGTGATGTCGTCCAGGATGAGGATGCTCCGTCCGTGCGTCCCGGCGATGAGGTCGCGGTCGCGCGGATGGATGAGGATGTCGTCCACGGCGACGGTCGGCATCCCCTCGCCCGCCTTGATCCAGTGGGCCCCGCGATCCAGCGACATGAAGATCCCGGACTCGGTGCCGACGAACAGCAACCCGCCGTTGCCGGGACTCTCGCGCACCACCTTCACGGGAGTGGTCACCGGCAGGTCACCCACGATGGATGTCCAGGTCTTCCCGAAGTCCCGCGTCACGAGCAGGTAGGGCCGGAACACATCGCTGCGGTGGCCGTCCACGGCGAGGTAGGCGGTGCCGGGATCGTGGTGCGAGGCTTCGATCCGGCTCATATAGAGGCCGGTGGGAACGCCGCGCAGGTTCGAAGACAGATCGCTCCAGTGCGCGCCCGCGTCACGCGTCAGCCACACCTTGCCGTCGTCGGTGCCGACCCAGATGAGACCCCTGCTCAGCGGCGACTCGGCGAGGGTGACGATGGTGCAGTGGGTCTCGGCCCCCGAGCCCGCCGTCATCATCTTCTTCGGATCGCGCGTGGTGAGGTCGGGGCTTGCCTCCTCCCACCGGTCGCCGCGCTGGTACAGCCGGAACAGGTGGTTCCCTCCCATCCAGAGCACGCTGGGGTCGTGCGGCGAGATGGCGAATGGCGTGTTCCAGTTGAACCGGTACTCCGGCGTGCCTTCGCGCGCCGCGGGCCGAAGCAAGCGCTCCTTGCCGGTCGCGAGGTTGACGCGCTGGAGATACCCGCCCTGCGATTCGTAGTAGACGATGTCAGGGTCGCCGGGATCCACCGCGACGTGGAATCCGTCCCCGCCGCCCAGGCAGTACCAGTCGCCGTTCGTGATGCCGTCGTGGCGCGACTCGTCGAGCCAGGACTCGGAGTTGAAGCGGGTCTGGCTGGGCCCGCCCCAGCTCTGGTTGTCCTGAAGCCCGCCATAGACCCGGTAGGGCTCGCGCATGTCCACCGCGATGTTGTAGAACTCCCCCGCCGCCAGGTTGTTGAGGTAATCCCAGCTCGCGGTGCGATCGTGACTCAGGAAGATGCCGCCGTCGGTGCCGGCCAGGACGTGATCGCCGCGTTTGGGGTCGATCCACATCGCGTGGAAATCGGGGTGGAGGTTCTTCCCGCCGCCGGCGCGGAAGGTGCGTCCCGCGTCGTCCGAGACCCAGAGATCCACCCCCAGCAGGTAGACGCGCTTGTCGTCGTCGGGCTGGACCCGGATCTGGCTGAAGTAGAACGGGCGCGGTGACCAGGGCCCGAGCCGCGTCCAGTGCTCGCCCCCGTCGTCGCTGCGGAACACGCCGCCGGAGCGGCTGCGCGAATCGAAGGTCGCGATCTGACCACCCTCGCCCGACTCGATCACGGCGAGGACGACCCGCGGATCCTTGCGGTAGACGTCGAGCCCGATGCGGCCGGTCTCGGCCGGGAGGCCCTGGGTGAGTTTCTTCCACGAGCGTCCGCCGTCGGTCGTCTTGAAGATGCCGCCGGTCGTCCCGCCGGATGCGAACGACCATGGCGTCCGCCGGCGGGCATGCATCGCCGCATAGAGCACGCGCGGGTTCGTCGGGTCCATCGCCAGATCGCACGCGCCGGTGCGCGGATCCATCTTGAGGCACAACGTCCACGAGGCGCCGCCGTCGCGGGTGACGTAGACGCCGCGCTCGGGGTTCTCGCCCCATAGCCGGCCCAGCGCCGCGACGAAGACCGTGTTGCTGTCGCCCGGATCGGTCACCACGCGGGCGATCGTGTGGGTTCCCTCGAGGCCGAGATGCTTCCACGTGGCTCCGGCGTCGAGCGAGCGGTAGACGCCATTCCCCCACGACGACGAGTTGCGGCTGTTGGCCTCGCCGGTGCCGACCCAGACCACGTTCGGGTTCTTCTGCCAGATCGCGACCGCACCGACCGAGGCCACGGCCTCCTTCTCGAACACGGCGCTCCAGGTGGTCCCGAGGTTGGTGGTCTTGAACACGCCGCCGGTCGCGAGCGCGACATAGAAGGTGGCCGGCCGCTGCTCGACCACCGCGAGATCGGCGACCCTGCCGCCCATGTTGGCCGGACCGATCGGGCGCCAGACCAGATCCTTGAACCACTCCGACCGGACCGGCGGCGCGACGGCCGCCCTCACCGGCGCGCCCGAGGTGAACGACAGCGCGAGACACGCCCCGAAGACGGGAGCGGCCAGGAACGCGAAGCGTGTGCGGCGGAGGATGAACGTGCCCGTCCCGAGCATGGGGCTCCTTTCGCGCTGGGTACGATCCGCGCCCGCCCCACCGGGGGGAGCGCGAGATCCACGAACACCTCCGTGTGATACAAATGCGCAGTCGTTGCGGAGGATTCCACGATGTGCGGCCGTCGCGGCCCAGACTATCACGGCGCCTCTCGCCCGGGTGACCGCGGGGGCCTCGGCCTGGATGCGAACGCCAGACTCCCGCGCGAGGTGCCCGCCTTGCGTCGTGCTCCGATCGTCGTCCATCGCGCGTGACGATCGCTCCTCGTGTCGCCCGCGTACTCGAACTCTCGGGGCTGGGGCTCGCCCTCTGGATGGTCGCGCGCTACATGGCGCCGCGGGCGGGCCATGCCTGGAATCTCGAGACCTTCTACTCGAGAGCTACACGCAGGCCCGGAAGGAGGCGGGCGAGTGGCTCTCCGGGAACTCGGCCAAGGGAGAGCCGGTCATGGACCGCAAGCCCCACCCGGCGTTCTACGCGCGGCTCCCCTATCGCGTCATGTGGACATCCGGGCGCAGGAACGCTGATCCGGGCCCCCGCCTACTTCACGCCCACCAGCTCGACATCGAAGATCAGCGTCGCGTTGGGAGGGACCGGCGGCCGCCCCACGTCGCCATAGCCCAGACTCGGCGGAATCGTGAGCTTGCGCCTGCCGCCCACCCTCATCCCGGCGAGCCCCTCATTCCATCCACGGATGATGCCCGCGGCCCCGAGCGGGAACTCGAGCGGCGTGCCGCCATCCAGCGAGCTGTCGATCTTCGTGCCATCGGTGAGCCAACCCGTGTAGTGGACACTCACGACCTTGCCGACCGCCGCCTCCTCCCCGGTGCCAACCTTCAACTCCTGATACTTGAGACCGGACGCGGTGGAGATCTCCGGCACCGCGCCCGATCCGCTCTTCACCGTGGTCGGCACGCCGCTGACGGTGCCGGAAGCGATGGGCGAAGTGCCGGGGGTCGGAGTGACGCTCGACGGTGCGGCCGCCGAGCCGCCGTCGCCCGAGTTGCCCTCCCGGCAACCGGAGATCGTAACCAGCGTGGCGACGGCGAGCAGCCGGCGGATCCTGTGCATGCGGGACTCCTCCCCCTGTGCGGGTCGTCGTGATCGTGACGTGTGGGCTGGACGCTCGCATACCGTCGGGTCGGCATCAAGCATGAAGGTTGGTGGTCATCGCCACGCCCCACCCGCGCCTGGATCGCGCCGGCGGGGTGCTGTGCTACAATTCGGCGTCGCGCGACTCACGACCTGGCCCGTTCATTTCATACTCCGTGCGATCCATGTCCCAATCCCCCCGATCCTCGGAGCACGTTCCATGGTCCGCCGCCGGCCCGCATGCCCCCGCCCACCGAGCCAGACGAATCCCACTCACCGGACCGTGCGCTCCCATCTCGCGCGGGCGCTCGGAGCGGCCTGGCTGGCGGCGGTCATCCCCAGTGCCTCGGCCGCCCCGGTCGATTCCCTGCCCGCGGGAGGCGCCGCGCGCACCAGGGCGGAGGCGGCGGCGGGTCATGTGGCGGCCGAAGTCCCGACACTCGATGGGCTCGGCCTCGAGAACGTGACCCTGGACCTCCCGGCGCGCGCCGTCGCCTACGAGAACCGGCGCTACCGTCATAGCGCCGAGGCCCGTGCCTGGGCGGCGGCTCGGCTCGGGCCTTCGGTCGGGGAGCCGGTCACCTTCTTCGAACGCCGTCTCGGACTGGTCGCCGCCGCGGTCGTCGACTCGGGCGGCGGGGTCCCGGCGAGGGTGACCTATCCGAGCGACCCGGGCTGGACCCTTCCGCCCGACGGTCCGGTGCAGGCTTCGACGCGACGGACGCTCGATCTCGACCTGGTGCCGCTCTTCTCTTACGAGCTGGGACGGATCCTCGATCCGGTGCTGGTCCGGATCGAGCTCCAGCCCCGGCTGCGATACAACCCGTGGTCCGGCGTGCGCGCGAACGCCTCGCTCATCATCCCGCTCCGCAACGATTTCGCGACCGACTCCCTCAATCCCGACGTCGACCGCGTGCGTCCAGGGCCGGTCACGCTCGAGCAGTTCACCTGGATCCCGGGAGGCGCGCTGCTGTCGGGCACGGTCGGGATCTTCGGCGCCAATCGCTACGGCGCCTCGTTCGGAGCCGCCCGCCCGCTCCTGAGCGGCGCCTTCCTGATCGACGCCCAGGCCGACATCACCGGTTACCTCGCCTTCCCCGCCAGCGGCGCCGAGTACTCCGGGATCTCGCTCTGGACCGGGTTCGCCGGGCTCACCTATCGGCCGCCCGCGCTCGACCTCGCGATCCGGCTGCGCGCCCTCAAGTTCCTCTACGGCGATCGCGGCGCCGAGCTCGAACTGCGCCGCTCCATGGGCGATCTCGACGTGGCGTTCTTCTACCAGCGCACCGACGGCTTCAGGGTCCACGGGATCAAACTGGACGTGCCGATCCCACCGATGGTGCGGCCGACCGGAGGCGCCATCCGGGTGCTCCCGGTCGATCGTCTCCCGCTGGGCTATCGCGACGAGGCGGCGCCCGTCGGGCGCTCGGTCTCGGGAGTGGCCTCGCGGGAGGAGTTCCTCCGCCAGCTCAGCGCCCCGAGCCTCGCCGCCAATGCGGATCGTTACCACAGGGTGGCCGGACGAACCGAGCCCGGGGACGTCCGCCCGGCCCCGAGCCGCGTCTCGCTCACCGGGATGACCGGGTTCATCAATACCCCCTGGTGCGGGGTGATGGGCGACCGATCGGTTGAGGTGGGCTATAACCGGATCCCCAGGGCGGCAGCCTACGACCATCGAGGGACGCACGCCAACGACGTGTACTACGCGGCCCTGGGCTTCCTCCCGCGCATCGAGGCCGGGCTGCGCTGGACCGTCATCCCGGGATTGCGCGCCTTCGTCGAGGATGCGCCCGACTCCCGGCTCACCGAATCCGACCGGATGCTGAGTGGTCGGATCGAACTCCTCCCACCCCGGGATCGGCGCCCCGGCCTCGCCGTGGGCGTCGAGGACGCGGCGGGGACCCGACGCTTCCATTCCACATACGCGGTGACGGGCATCCCCATCGAATATCGAGGGTTGCACACTCGTCTCGGGCTGGGCTATGCTTTTCGAGCACTGAAGGCGCACCGGCACACCCTGGACGGTGGATTTGGGGCCATCGAAGTGGCCATACGTCGGCCTGTCGCGCTGGCGGTCGAGTACGATACGGAGAAGTGGAACGCGTCACTCAGTATCAATCTTGGCTTCGGTCTTCGGGCGCGCGTGGCACTCCTCGACTTCGAGCACACGAGCTTCGGCGCAGGATGGTCGGTGACGCTGTAGCGGTAACGGAGCACCCTCGCGACGACGGATCGGCCGCGTGAGATCGCCAACGGATGGCGGACTGACTTCTCTGGGGGCCGCAAGTTCGCGGTCCCACCGACACCACGGGAGATCTCCATGTTCGTTGGCACCCGCAATCGACCACCCTCCCGCCTCCTCAAACGCGGGCTGCTGCTGCTCGCGCTCCTGGCGGCATCGCTCACCCTGATCCAGTGCCGCCAGGTCGGCGACAGTCTCACCGGGGTGAATGTCGATGTGTTCCGGCGCAAGGACGAATGCACCGCCAAGTGCCAGGACGAGTTCAAGGCCCGGAACCAGGCCGAGAACAATCTGCACGCCAGCAATCTCCTCGCGTGCGGCGCCAATGCCGCCTGTGTCGCGGCGGAGAACGCCCGCCACCTCGCGGCGGTGGAAGCCAGCAAAGCGCAGCGTGATGACTGTATGAACGCCTGCCACCAGCAAGGGGGCGGCACTGTCGGTCAGTAGTTCCCGGAAGGAGGTCGACGACTCATGGGATGGTTTCGTTCTCGTACCTCGCAAGATGGTCGGGGGTCACGGCCGCGCCCATGGTGGGCGTTCGCCGCTCCCGGCACCCGCACCCGGCGCTCCGGCTCCCCCGGCCTGACCCGCGCGCGGTTCGCCACGAGGATGTTGCTGCTGGTCTCGCTCGCGGCCTCGTCGCTGGCGCTCACGCAATGCCGGATGGTGGGCGACACGCTCAACGGTGTCCGCGTCGACTCGTTCAAGCGCAAGAGCGATTGTGTCAAGAGCTGCAAGGACAAGTACCACGACGATCGCAAGACCGAGAACCAGCTGCACGGCTCGAACATGGGTGCATGTGCCGGCAACTCGTCGTGCCGTGCCGCGGAGATTGCACGTCATTCCGCGGCGCTTGAGGCGCTTGAGGCGGCCTATGTCGCCTGCCAGAACTCCTGCCACAATCAGGGCGGCGGCACGGTAGGCGACTGACCCCACACCGGGGGGGCCCGTGAGCCACCTCCGGACCGGAACGTCTCGCGAAGGCGGCGCGTTGACCTGCGCCGTCTTCGCGCTTTAGGCTCCACCCCAAGGACACGGACTTCCAGTGTTTTGATCCCGGGGGGAGCGACATGACCGAGCTGATTCGCGTGGTCGCGCACTACACGGACGGGAAGCTGCTCAAGGGGACGACGCAGGACTTCTTCC
>JBKJXJ010000462.1:0-2525 GCA_046716125.1 Candidatus Eiseniibacteriota bacterium | reverse complement strand
TCACCTACACGATCAGCAGCGGCAACCTCGTCGTCAATGACAAGAGCACACAGATCTTTGCCGACGATTCCACCGACGCGTGCGGTTTCGCCCGGATCACGATCCCGAGTTTTTCCGGCTGCGGGGTGCTGATCGTAGATCTGTACGTCGCCGGGGTCCATCAGGGCGGCAGGGCCATCGTTGTCCGCACCACCGACTCGAACTCCGACGGGCGAGTTACGAGTGCCGACGCCGGCTCACCGTGCGACCTGAACTATGACGGCGCATCCGGCAGCGCCGACGCGTCCCTTTTGCTCACCCACACCGATCACTGGCGCCGCAACGCTCTGCACGGAACGCTGGTCAGGAGAACGAATCTCTTTCATGGCGAGCACCAGCCCGGCTCGTATGGAGGGAGCCAGGTGTTCTGGAACCCCAGCGGCCGATGGCTGTCCTACACGGTGCACGAGCTTTCCGGCAATGCCTGCACGGTGTGGCTGGTCCCATCGGACCCGGTAGTCGGCAACCAGCCGAAGCAGTTCAGTTGGGTGACCGACTCGAGCGACTATGACCCGAGCTGGTCGCCGCTCAATACGGAGATTGCGTTCGGTCGGGCGGACTACCGAATCGTTCGAAAGGGCATTCCCGGACTGGCTTCGGACACGACTGAGCAGACAACGTCGGTGAGTGGGAACGCTGATATCGGCGGAGATCTGACGCCGGCGATCTCCCCCAACGGCCGGTGGGCGGCGTTCGCTCGCAGGAATCAGACGACGTTCGATTTCCACATCTGGAAAGCCCCGATTGGGGGTGGGCCTGCCACCCAACTCACTTTCACTGCGGGCTGCAATGACCAGTATCCCAATTGGTCACCGGACGGGCAGTGGATAACGTTCGATCGGGAGATCGGCTTTCCCAACGAGCACAACATCTACCGGGTCAAGGCGACCCAGACCTCCCCCGCCGACACAACGACGATCGCGGTCTATCGCGCACCGGCGGGCACGGATGCCGCTTTGCCGGGTTACTCGCCGGACGGGCTGATCATTACCGGCGCCTTGGGAACACATAGCGCGAGCGTGCTCGATGTGCGAACCCATACGCTCGATCCTGCGCTCGTGACCCCGAAACCGATCCTAAATTATCCCGACACGACGTTTGCGGTCCATGGGCCGCATCCGGGGCTCTCGCCCCGAATCTCCCCGGACGGGACGCGGCTGGCGCTGGCATCGCGTCAGGTCTGGGCCGGCCGGCGAAACATGAACTTCCCGCCCAAGTTCACCTCAGTGACGAGCGGCGAGGAGCCTCCTCGCTCAATTCCCGACACTGCGGCCACGATGGACTTCGCGTTCGATCCCGTGAGCTCCAACTTCATCACGGTCCTGGCCAGCGACCCCGAAGGAGATGCTCTCACTTACAAGGCGAGCTTTCTCCGGCCCTGGATGACATGGAACCCGGCAACGCGGACGCTAACTGCAACCAACCCCATCCCTACGTTTGAATTTGGCAAGACCTTCTACGTCAAGTTTTGGGTCACGACGCCCAGCGGGGGCACCGACTCGTTCATCGCCGTGATTGAGGTGCGTATCACACTGGATTTGGCCTCGATGGCGGCATCGCCTCCTCCCGAGCCAAATGCATTGTCCAGGCCATTGAATCCGACATCAGGGGAATTCGCATCGGCCACGCCTGCTCAGGCGGGCGTGGTTGCGCGCCTCTCGATCTACGACCTTGCAGGCCGCCGGGTCGCGGTCATCAGTGGACCGTCCGGCGCCACACTTGTCTGGGATGGCAGGGACCATCAGATTGGCTCGCGAGCCGCACCCGGCGTCTATTTCTACCGCGTGGAGGCCGGGAACGATCGGCGGGACGGGTAGATTGCGGTGGTCCGGTGAGCATTCGACACCGACTCACCATCTACTGCGTGCTCGGCGGAACACTGGTGACAGGTTTCTCACTAGAAGCGACTGGTCAACCAGTCTCTTGCGCTGCGACGATCGTCGAGGTCGATACATCGCTGATTGACCCCACGGACTCGACAACCTTCGTGTTCATGAGATGTGGGGGCGCCGTTGGCCAGGCATTCGTGGCATCGGATACGCTGATTCGGTCGATTGCCGTATGGCGCGCGGCGGCTCAGACGCCGTACGGCGGGAATCTCAAGCTTTGGATCACCGAAGCCGATTCGGCCGGCGTCCCTCAACTTGATCGCAAGATCCTTGATGGACCCGTAATCACCGTCCCGTTCGGTGATGGCATCCATCCGATCAAGATGGAGTGGCTGCTGGACCCGCCTGTCGCCCTGCCTGGCAAGGGGCGATACTACTTCGCCGTGCAGGACTGGTGCGCTGGCAATTGGAACTTCTACGTCACGCATTTCGATGCGTATGCCGGGGGGCAGGTCTGGCGCTCGGGGATCACGTGTTTCGACCCCGAAGGATGCACTCACTATCGGACACCACAGAGACTGACCGCAGACGATATGGTATTCACGATCGAGTTCTGCCAAACTGACGCGACACCCGTGGATCGCGAGAGCTGGGGCC
>JBKJXJ010000461.1:0-4784 GCA_046716125.1 Candidatus Eiseniibacteriota bacterium | reverse complement strand
AGAAGTCCACCCACGGGAACTTGTAGCCGACCTCTGTGTCCACCAGCGTCTTCGCCCCGTACTCCTCGCGGCAGGCGTCGCAGTAACCCGGCTGGGCCGAGGCGAACTTGCCGAAGTAGGCGATCCGCCCGAGCGCATGCAGCCCGCGCCGCGCGTAGTTGGCGCTCAGGGTCGCACGCCAGTCGGGACGCTCCTCCTCGATCGCGACCCGGGTCACCACGTCGAGCAGCCCCGCCTCCTCGGAATCCTGCAGCACCGCCGGGAGCGGATCCACGCGCGTGATCTCGGTCTTGGTGTAGTTGATCCCGGCATTGAAGCCGAGCGTGTGATTGCCCTGCATCGGCACGCGCCAGTCGGCCGTCAGGTCCACGCCCTGGGTGCGGGTGTCGAGCCCGTTGGTGAAGTACTGGACCCCGCCGATCGAGGTGAACCCGCCGGAGGCGAGGATGGCGCGCGTCGAGTCATCGTCAAACGTGGCCCCGAGCAGGATGCGGTCGTCGATCTTGATCCGGAAGTAGTCGGCGGTGAGCGTCAGGCCGTCGCGCGGCGTCACCGCGAGCCCGGCGCTCAGGTTGATCGAGGTCTCCTCCTTGAGCGAGCGCGAGCCGAGCAGCAGCGACGCCGGGTGGTTCACCGGGTAGATGCCGATCTCCTCGGCGACGCCGCCGATGAAGTTGGTCACCACCTTGCTGAAGTGGATCTGCCCCAGCCCCGGCGCCCGGAACCCGTTGCTCACCGCCCCACGCAGCACGACCCGCGGCGCCGGCTGGACGCGCAGCGCCAGCTTGCCGGTCACGACGTCACCGAAGTCGCTGTAGTGCTCGAAGCGCGCCGCTACATTGGCCAGCACCTTGGGGCTCAGGTTGGACTCGAGGTCGGTGAACAGCGCGACGTTGTCGCGGTGGGCGTCGGCCTCGTCGGACGGCGCGAACCCCGGGAACACCTGGGAGCCCCCGGGCGCGTCGCCGCCGAACTGATCCGGGCTGCCGCCGTCGATCCACGAGGCGCGCTCGCCCTGCTCGATCGCGAACTTCTCGCGCCGGACGCTGCCGCCCACGGTCATGTTGACCGGCGCCGCGAGCCCCATCCGCACGACGCCCGAGGCGGTGAGGCCGCCCGTGATCTCCTCGCGATTCAATTTCCCGGCGAAGAACGAGGTCTGGTTAGGGATATTCGGATCGTCCGAGTTGCCGAATATGCCGTCCGGTCCCGGCGCGGTCGGTGTGGTGAGCGAGGGCCCGAGCGAGACGTTGAGGGTGTTGCGCAGGTTGTACTCGAAGTCGTTGTGGCCGAAGGAGCCGCCCAGGTCCACCGTCCAGCCGCGCGCGCGCCGCTGAAGCCCGCCCGAGACCGAGTAGTCGGTCACGTCGGGATGGAACTCGGGCAGGTAGCCGAGCGGATGAATCTGCGGCCAGTTGCGCCCGCTGTCGGAGTAACGCCGGTAGCCGTTCCCGGTGCCGCGGCGGAAGCTGTAGCCGCCCACGGTGTAGAACTGGCTCGTGCCCGCATCGTCGAGCGGCATGCGGAAGTTGGCGAGCGTCAGCACGTCCTGCTCGCGCCCGTCGCCCCAGTGATGGTTGGGCTGCGGCACGTCGTTGCGCTTGATGATGACGTCGCCCTCGGCGTTGACCGAATCCGCGAGCCCGGTGCCGCTGATGTCGTAGGGGTCGGCCCACGCGCGATTGGTGGGTTCGCGGTCCAGCACCTCGGCGAACAGCCCGAGCCAGCCGCGCCCGAGACCGATCCCGACCCCGCCGTTGGCATTGAAGGTCTCGCCGTCCGGGCGATAGTCCTTCAAGACGTAACGCCCGCCGGTGACGTTGACGAGCGGCGCGAAGCGCCCGCCGCGCGGCACCAGGTTGACGACGCCGGCGATCGCGTCCGAGCCGTACTGGGCTGACGCCCCGTCGCGCAGCACCTCGATGCGCTCGATCGCGCTCGAGGGGATGGCGTTCAAGTCGGCGCCGCTCGATCCCGCCCCGGTGCCGTAGGCGAACGTGTTGACCACCGCGGTCTGGTGCCGGCGCCAGCCGTTGAGGAGCACCAGCGTGTGGTCCGGGCTCAGTCCCCGGAGTGTGAACGGCCGCACGATGTCGGTGGCATCGGTCACGCTCTGACGCGGGAAGTTGACCGAGGGCGAGAGCGCCTGGAGCACCTGCCCGGTCTCGGTCGTGCCCTGCTGCGCGAGCCGCTCGCGCGGATAGACGTCCACCGGAACCGCCAACTCGTCCGCCGCGGTGTGCGGGGCGCGCGAGCCCACGAGGACCTCGCCCAGGGTGATCGGCGAGACCTCGACGGTGAGGTTGATCTCGGCGATCGCTCCCGCCGAGACCGTCACGAGCCGCGTTGTCGCGCGGTGGCCGAGCGCCAGCACGCGCAGCGTGTAGGACCTGACCGGGACGTCGGTCAGCCGATACCGACCGGCGTCGTCGGTCCTGGTGCGGTAGGTCGTGCCGTCGAGACGCACCTCGGCGTTGGCGAGTGCCGCGCCGTTGCTGTCGGTGATCGTGCCGCTGATCGTCCCGGTTTGGGCGAAGGCCGGGAGGCAGAGGGCGAGAGTGAGCAGTGCCGCCGCGATGACCGCGGTCCGCGCGAGACGCAGGGTCGGTCCCATCGTTGGTCCTTTCGCTGCCGGCCGAGCAGCGGTCGGCGTGGGGAGGCGCTCCGGACGCTTCGATTCAAGGCGGGTGCACATCCTGCGCGGCCCCGCGTGGGCGGGAAGGTAGCAGCCTGCGGGCGCGGCGTCACCGTACCGCTGGATTCCGTTGCCGCGGCAGCGGTTCGCCGGTACGCTGTCGCCCATGAAGACGATCAGAAAGCAATACGACTTCAGCAAGGGACGCCGGAATCCCTATGCTGCCGCGCTGAAGCGGCAGGTGACGATCAGGCTGGATGAGCAGACGATCAAGTACTTCAAGTCTCTGTCGCGGGAGTGCGGGATCCCATACCAGACCCTGATCAATCTCTATCTCCGCGAGTGTGCCGTAGGGGGGAAGAGGCTGGCCCTGCGCTGGAAGTCGGTCGCGTGAGGGTACGGCGCAGATTCCCCTTACGGGTGCTGAGGCTTTGGGTCGGGCCCATTGTGGGACTGTTTCTGACCCTGTCGGCTGCGGTCCCTGAACATGCAGTATCCGCCCCCACGCCGCGCCCCGCCGCAGCGCCCGTGCCCCTCGCCGACGCGCTCCGCCCCGCCGCCGAGCGGCTGATCGGCGCCGCGCTCTCGAGCGATCACGCGTACCTCAGGCTCTCGCAGCTCTGTGACGGGATCGGGCACCGGCTCTCGGGCTCGCGCTCGCTCGAGCGGGCGGTCGAGTGGGCCGCCGCCGCGATGCGCGAGGATGGCCTCGAGCGCGTGAGGCTCCAGCCCGTGCGTGTGCCCCACTGGGTGCGTGGCGAGGAGCGCGCGGTCATGGTGGAGCCCGGACCGCACCCGATTTCGATGCTGGGCTTGGGGCGCAGCGTCGGCACGCCCGCGGGCGGCATCACCGCTGACGTCGTCGCGGTCGGCAGCTTCGCCGAGCTGGATTCGCTGCCCGCCGAGGCGGTGCGCGGGAAGATCGTCCTCTACGACGTGCCCTTCACGAGCTATGGCCCGACCGTGCGCTACCGCAGCACCGGCGCCAATCGCGCCGCCGCGCGCGGCGCCGTGGCCGCGCTGGTGCGCTCGGTCGGGCCCGTGAGCCTGCGCACCCCGCACACCGGGAACATGGGCAACTACGTGGACAGCATCCCCAGGATCCCGGGCGCCGCGGTCTCGATCGAGGACGCGACCCGGATGCGCCGGCTGCTCGCGCGTGGCGAGCGCGTGCGCGTCCACCTCTCGATGGCGGCCGACACGCTGCCATGGGCGCTCTCGCACAACGTCATCGGCGAGATCCGCGGTCGCGAACGCCCCAACGAGGTGGTCGTGGTCGGCGGCCACATCGACTCCTGGGACGTGGGCTCGGGCGCCCAGGATGACGGCGGCGGCTGCGTCATCGCCATGGAGTCCCTGCGGCTGATGAAGCAGCTCGGCCTGAGGCCGCGGCGCACGGTGCGCGTCGTGCTCTGGACCAACGAGGAGAACGGGCTCCGCGGCGGGAACGCCTACGCCGACTCGCTCGGCACCGCGATGGCCGGGCACGTCGCGGCGATCGAGTCGGACGGCGGCGTCGAGCGCGTTGTCGGCTTCGACGTGGGCGTCAACCGCGTCGGCACCGATTCCGCCGACGTCGCCCGCAGTGCCGCCGCGATGGTGCGCCTGAAGGCGATCGCCCCGCTGCTGGCGGGGCTCGGCGCCGATTCGGTTCGGACCGGCGGCGGCGGCGCCGACATCGGCCCGCTCATGCGCAAGGGCGTGCCCGGGATCGCCCACCGGACCACGATGGAACACTACTTCGACTGGCATCACACCCCGTCCGACATGCTCGACAAGGTGGACCCGATCGAGCTGCGCAAGAACGTCGCCGCGCTCGCGGTGATGGTCTACGCCCTGGCCGAGATGCCCGGGCGGCTGGTGGATGCGCCGCCGGCGGCGGTGCGGCCGTGAGGGCGCTGGCCGTCGTGATGATCGCCGTACTGGGCGCCGTGCCGGCATCGGCAGCCATGACTCCGGCCGAGCGCAAGATGGTCACATCGGTGGACCGCCACACCGCTGCCGCGATGGACCTGCTGCGGCGCACCGTGGATGTGAACAGCGGCACGATGAACCCGGACGGCGTCCGCGAGGTCGGCCGCATGTTCGCCGCCGAGTTCGAGGCGCTGGGCTTCAAGACCCGCTGGGCGGATGGCGCCGCCTGGAGCCG
>JBKJXJ010000460.1:0-5540 GCA_046716125.1 Candidatus Eiseniibacteriota bacterium | reverse complement strand
TGGTGACACTGTAGGGATCGTGTTGCCGCTTGAATGGGTGGACGAGGCAGCGGGGGGATCGGTCGCCGGCCCTCGAGCGACGGTGGCACCAATCACTTGCCCGGTGCGGGGCGCAGGAGATGGCCTGCGCAGGCGATGTCATGAGCGACGCTCAGAGCATCCTCCGTGTCGGCGTAATCCCCGTTACGCCTCCGCCATCACCCGGTGCCGCGCGTAGAGCTCCTCGATCGCCGGCGCGAACGCCTGCATCACCACCTTGCGCTTCACCTTCAGCGTCGGCGTCAGCTCGCCGGCCTCCTGGCTCAGCTCGCGGTCCAGCAGCAGGAACCGTTTGACCTGTTCGAACGGGGCGAGGTCCGCGTTCATGGAGTCCACCTCGGCCTGGTAGAGCGCCAGCACGTCCGGGCGATCGAGCAGCGCGCGCCGGCTCGGCGCCGTCCAGTCGCGGTTCTTCGCCTCGGCCTCGAGGGCGGCGAAGTCGGGCACGATCAGGCACACGACGTACGGCCTGCGGTCGCCGAGCAGCACGACCTCGCTCACCCAGGCGCTGGTCTTCAGCTTCTTCTCGAGCGGCTGGGGCGCCACCTTCTTGCCGCCGGCGAGCACCAGCAAATCTTTAAGTCGGTCGGTGATGACGAGATAGCCGTCCTCGTCGAGGTGGCCGATATCGCCGGTGTGGAACCAGCCGTCGCGGATCGCCTCGTGCGTGGCGGCATCGTTCCGGTAGTAGCCGCGCATCACGTGAGGGCCGCGCGTGAGGATCTCGCCCTGATCGCCGATCTTCACCTCGACGCCGGGGATCGGGATCCCCACGGTGCCCGGCTTCTCGCGCCCGAAGGGGTTGACGGTGATGACCGGCGAGGTCTCGGTGAGCCCGTAGCCCTCGATGATCGGGATCCCGATGGCGTAGAAGAACTCCATCACGGTCGGCGAGAGCGGGGCGCTGCCGGAGACGCAGAAGCGCAGCCGCCCGCCCATGCGGGCGCGGATCTTGGACATGACCAGCCGGTCGGCGAGCGGCAACTGGAGCGCCGTGAGCGGGGAGAGCGGGCGTCGCGCGTAGTGCGCGCGGGCGCGTTCGACCCCCAGGGCCAGGCCCCAGGCGAAGATCTTGCGGGCCAGCGGCGGGCGCTCGGTCGCGCCGGCCATGACCCGCGCGTTCACCTTCTCGAAGAAGCGCGGCACCGCCGTCATGATGGTCGGATGCACATCGATCGCGTCCGCGGCGACCGATTCGATGCTCTGGGCATAGGCGATGCCCGCTCCGCACGCGAGCACGCTGTAGAAGCCGGCCATGCGCTCGAAGATGTGGCAGAGCGGCAGGAACGAGAGATGGCGGTCGCTGGCCTCGTAGCGCAGCACCTGGAGCGACCCTTCGACATTCGAGGCGATGTTGCCGTGGGTCAGCATCGCGCCCTTGGGCTCGCCGGTGGTGCCCGAGGTGTAGATGATGGTCGCGAGGTCGTCGGGGCCGACCGCCGCCGCCGCCGCGGAGAACGCGCCCGGCTCCGCCGCGCGGAGGGCCGCGCCGCGCTCGAGCAGCGCGGCGAATGAGTGCGCTCCCCCCGCGCCCGCGGTTGGGGCGGGTTCCATCACGACAAACGCCCGCACGAAGGCGAAGCCCGCCGCCGCGGTCCGCGCCTTTTCGAGCTGGGTCGTGGTCGAGGTCACGACGAGCTTCGCTTCGCAGTTCTCGAGCAGGTCGCGGACCTGATTGGCGGTGAGTGTCGGGTAGATGGGCACCGTCACCGCGCCCAGGCCGAGCACCGCCAGGTCGGTGACCGCCCACTCGTAGCGGTTCTCCGAGAGGAGCGCGACGCGGTCGCCGCGCTCGACCCCCAGCTCGCGGAACGCAAGGCCGAGGGCCTCGACGTCGCCCAGCGCGCGGTCGGCGCTGAGCGTCTCCCATCCGTTCGCGGTCCGGCGCATGAACTGGTCGGGCCGCCGGTGGGTGGAGACGGCCTCGAGGAAGATCCGGATCAGCGTGTCCGCGACGGGCATCGTCCCTCCGTGGTCGCCGACGCCAGGTCCCTGGAGCGCGCGGCGGCCAAGAGGTAGCACCGCGCAGGCCGCGGCGACAAGCACAAAGCTCGAGCGGGCATTTCGTCCCTCGTTACACACGCGCGCTGTCGCAATGAGGGTGATGGAAGGATGCTCTCCAGCGTGCCCGCCGTTCCGCCTTGGAGATGGCCGTTGGCAGCGACTCGACTCGGTGGAAGCCTCAGAACAATCGGCAGGTGAGCACATCCGATGCCCGCACGATAGCGACACAAGGAGGTGGGCCATGGACCACGCCGTGACTCGCGGCCGGAACCAAGCTGCGAGTCCATCCGAAGTCTTGACGGTCCCATGCGGAAGGCGGAGACTTGATGGGCGGTCTCAGGTATTCCGTCGAACTCAAGCCTCCGTGGTGCAATGCACTCAACTCCCAAGACCCAGGCAGATTGGTACACGTTTCCGTGGGCTATCTGCTTGATAGCCCCATTGGCATTGCTCACGGCCCCTCTCCTGCCCGCCACCGGAGATGCGTCCCACCTGACGGTGCCGGATGACATGCCTACCGTCCAGGCCGCGTTGAACGCGCGCCCGGACACGGTGCTGATTCGCGGCGGCACGTATCCGGAGACGCCGCTTGTCTCGGCGCCGGTAGTCATCGTGGGGATCCCGGGGAATCCTGGCCCTGACCGGCCAACCCTTCTCGGGCTGAGCTTCCGGTTGTTCGAATTCGCATTCGTGCCGACGTACTCGGTCACCGGCGTCAACATTGTCGGACCGGTGTATCTCCAGAACGACGACCTCCAAGCTTCGTTCACATTCGATCACTGCGACCTGCTGTCCGGCCTCCTCGATCAGTCGGGCTATCTGGCGACGTACTACGTGACGTTGCGCGGCTGTCGAGTCAAGGGCGACATTTTCGTGAGAGTGGAGGATACCTGCACGATCGACTCCTGCACCGTGGAAGGAGAGCTGACCATCGGAGACGGTGCCGCGAGTCTGATTGTCACCGACTCGCGGTTCTCGGGTCAGGGGACCGGGATCGGAGTACACGGCGCCAGGATATGGTCCGCCACGATGGTCGGCACGACTGTGGAGCGGTTCGGTACCGGCATCGCGATAAGCGTTGAGCATACGGTGAGCATCCAGCGCAACATTGTACGGGACTGCCCCGGACAAGGGATGAACGTCACTGGGGGGGGGCTTCCACACTCGTGTCAGAAAACGTCGTTGAGCACTGCGGCTACGGAATAGGTGTTGTCGGAGACGGTGATTTGGACCTGTCCGAGAATGCGGTTGTCGGGTGCAGCGAGCAGGGCCTGTACGTGGAGGTACATCTTATCGGACGGATCACCAGAAACATCGTATGGGGATGCGGCCGCGACGGGATGGTTGTATGGGCGGACTTTCCTGCCGCCATCGTCAGCAACAACACATTCGCTTTCAATGGAGGATCGGGCATCGTGTCGCGGTACGTTCCGCTTAGCCCGGACGATTCCTATGAGATCGTGGGGAACATCGGCTATCGCAACGCAAGGTACGGGCTGGAATGGGCGACGCCGTACGCGACCAGCGTGCGATGCAATGACTGGTTCGGCAATGGTCTGGGTGAAGTGGGAGGGCTGCCGATGTCGCCTGCGGACTTCACGATGGAACCAGGGTTCTGCGGCCCGGACAGTGGAGACTTCCACCTGAGGACGGGCTCGCCGCTGCTGGAGTGGGCGGGTTGCGGGCTGGTGGGGGCGCTGGGGGCGGGGTGTGGCGTGACCTCAGCGGTAGTCCGCCGGTTCACGGCGGAGCGCGTCGAGGGGGGAGTACGCGTCGTGTGGGAAGTGTCCGAAGAGGTCGCGGGGTCGGAGGTCTGGCTCGAGCGGGCCGCGGATGGGGATGGAGCCGAGTGGACGCGCCCGGTGACGGAGCGGTCGAGAGAGGGGGCTGCGGTCGTAGAGTTGGATCGGGGCGCGGAGAGCGAGCGTTCGTATCGGTATCGGTTGATGGCCTGGGAGGGCGGAAGCGCCGTGATCCTGGGGCCACCGGTACTAGTCGGCAGTGCTCCGGCGAAGCGATCCAGGCTCGAGCGGATTGCGCCCGACCCCGCGAGCGGCCACGTGCGGATAGCTTTCTCGCTGGAGCAGGCCGCATCGATCGATTTGGAGATCTTCGATGTGCAGGGGCGGGTTGTAGCCTCCGTGGCGCGAGGGCCGTGGCCGTCCGGCGAGCACGTGGTGGACTGGAACGGAGCGGCCGAGTCGGCCGGGTGGTACCTGGCCCGCTACCGGTACCCGGGTGGACAGGATGTCCGGCCCTTCGTTCGCACGAGATGAGCGGTCCAAAGCGCGCCTGACGTTGCCGTCGGTGCGGCAGCCGACCTCAACGGCCGGCTGAGCTCCGCCCGCCCGCCCCCCAGTCCACCCCAACGTCCACCGCGGGCGCACCGCCTCCGTTCTTCCGCCATTCTCCCGCCGTTGACAGCCGCAGGGGGGTGGGCCACAGTCGCCCGGACCGTCGGCAGGGGAGGCCCGGCCTGCCGCGGCGGAGGACCAAGATGCTGGTGAAACGCTCGATCAGGTGCGCTGCCGTACTGCTCGTCACCATGGGCGGGTTCCGCGCGGTCCGTCCTGCCTGCGCCGCGCCCGCCAACGACGTGGATGCGGCGATCGAGCGCGGCAACGAGTCCTATGCGCGCGGCCAGCTCAGGGAGGCGCTCGCCACTTTCCAGGGGGCGCAGGCCCACGACGCGACGCACTACGGTGTGCTGGTCGGCCTGGCGCGGGTCGAATCCGAGCTGGGCGAAGAGGCGAAGGACGAGGAGCGCCGGCGGTTGATCGCGGCGGCGGTCGAGCACGCACGGGCCGCGGTCAAGGCGGCGCCGGACGAGGCGCAGGCGCACGTATGGCTGGCGGCGGCGTTGCGTCAGCAGGCCGAGATGGAGGGACATAGGACCCGTGCCGGACTGTGGCGTGAGATCAGATCCGAGCTGGATCGAGCCATCAGCCTCGATGCCGGGGTCTCCCGCGCCTACCTCGAGCGTGGCCGCTGGCATCGCCGCCTTGCCACGCGCGGGATCTGGGAGCGCACGGTGAGCCGGGTGCGGTTCGCCAAGGTGCCCAAGGGGTCGTCAATGGACAATGCCGTGCGCGATCTCGAGAAGGCGGTCGAGTTGTCGCCGCGGGCCATCGAGGCGCGCATGGAGCTGGCGCGCGCCTATCTCGCCCTCGAGCGCAACGAGGATGCCCGGCGGGAGCTGGAGCGCGCGATCGGCACGCCGGCCAATCGGCCTAGGGACCCCGGACTCCAGGCCGAGGCCCGGGTGCTTCTGGAGAAACTCGCCAAGCGAGGATGACCACCGCTCCCGTCTGGATCCTCGCCGGCGTGCGCACGCCGTTCGCCAAAGCCGGAGGCGTGTTCCGCCGTTCGCCGGTCTACGACCTCGGCCGGGCGGCGACGGCCGAACTGCTCGCCCGCCAGGATGTGGACCCCGCCCGGCTGGACGAGGTCATCTTCGGCAACTGTGGGAACCCGGCCGAAGCCGCGAACGTCGCCCG
>JBKJXJ010000459.1:0-13863 GCA_046716125.1 Candidatus Eiseniibacteriota bacterium | reverse complement strand
CTGTGGAAGTTGAACAGGATCGTGCGTCCGGAGCGGACCACGTGCTGCCACTCATTGCCGGTCGGCCCTCCGCCGGTATGCAGTGGGCTGACGTTGCCCCCGAAGGTGTGCTCCTTCTTGCCCCGGTTGGTCCCGTTCTCGTTCAGGCAGCCACCGCCGGTGATGCGGCACAGGCCGACGCACGGATCTTCAAGGATGGTCACCGAGCAGGTGGTATTGCTCGCGCAGAGGGTACTCGCGTCGGTGGTCACCAGCGTGTAGGTGCCGGCCCCGACCGTGATGCACCGGTCCGTGGACGAGAACCCGCCCGGCCCGCTCCAGAGGTAGGTCAAGTTCCCGGCTGGCCCGCAAATCTGCACGGTCTCACCAGGACACACGCTCACGTCGGGGGCGGTGATCGTGCAACTCGGACGCGGATCCTCGATCACCGTTCGCGAGCAGCTGTTGTTGCTCACGCACCCGGTGACCAGGTCGGTCACCACCAGCGAGTAGGTGCCGGCCCCGACCGTGATGCAGCGGTCCGTGGAGGTGAACCCGCCCGGCCCGCTCCATGCGTACGACACCCCGGTCGCCGGCAGCCCGCACAGCTGCGTGGTTCCGCCAGGGCACACGTTCAGGTCCGGAGCGTCGATGTCGCAGCTCACGTTGCCGCATAGCACGTCCACTTCGTCGTGGCCGGTCACCGTGACCGGCTCCCCGCCGTTGAAGCACGCCAACTGGTACGTGGCCTCGACGTCGGCCACGTTCGTCACGTTCCCGTCGCACTCCGCGGTGCGCGCGGCACGGATCACGATCGTGCACGAGCCGTCCTTGGCCAGGTTGAACGGTCCGTAGGTGATCGTGTTGCCGACCGGGTTGACGGCGCCGCCGCACGTATTGGAGACGGTCGACTGAAAGGTCAGCCCCGTCGGCAGGACGTCCGTCACCGTCACGCCGGTCAGGTCCACGTTCCCGGTGTTCGTCACCACCAGCGTGAAGTCGGCGGTCTGGTTGACGCAGATCACCGCCGGCAGGACGCTCTTCTCGATGAGGATGTCCGGATTCGGTGCGCCGCACAGCGTCACGTCGACCACGTCCTCGCCGAGCACGTCCTGCTGCGAGCCGGCGAAGCCCGACACCTGGAAGGAGGCGGGCAGGACGATGTCCTCGACCAGCACCTCGAGGTCCTTGCCGCTGGCGCTGCCCACGCCGCCCGCGCGGAACGCGAACGACGTCGCACCGGTCGTGGCCCCGGTCACGGTCACCGCATTGTTGGTGACCTCGATGAAGATGTCGGGATTCTCATCGCAGTCGGTGTCGATCGCGGCCTGATAGGAATCCAGAAACCCGATCCCGTTCGGGTCGGGGATCGACGACGTCGTCGGGGGACAGATATTGTTGTCCGGGTTCCCGTTGCCGTCGAGGTCGCCGATGGACCCTTCAGCCCGGAACAGGATGTACAGATCAGTCCCGTTGTAGGCGGTGACGAAGCGGCGCAGGTCCATGCCGTTCACCCAGTAGTCGAACACGGTATTGCCGTCGGTGTCTTCGCGCACCGCGCACGGGATCACGGCGGGGGCGCCCGTATAGGAGATGTCATCCCGCGGATCGGGCACATCCACCGCGCAGATGTCGCTGCCGATGCCCGCCGAATACGTGATCAGGTCTTCGCCGTTCCCATCGATGACCGGAAGCGGTGCTCCGGCGACCGAGAACGGCTTGGTGCGGGGAGGGGCCGG
Organism: Candidatus Eiseniibacteriota bacterium; assembly: GCA_046716125.1. GTDB lineage: Bacteria > Eisenbacteria > RBG-16-71-46 > RBG-16-71-46 > RBG-16-71-46 > WS-11. The sequence goes on along the minus strand of JBKJXJ010000459.1, from coordinate 12,145 downwards.
TGTCGCGCCCCAGGCGGCACCACTCCACAACGTGAGCGTCAGAACGAGCGGAGCGGCGAGGAGCCGCGCGTGCTTCCATGAAGCGATCTTCATGGGAATGACCCTCCATGCGGTCAGAGGGCGGGATTGAGTTCCCGGACTCCGATGATGATCAACCATCGGCCGACGCGTGGAGTCCACCGTGGCCTGGGACTGACGACCTCGGCTACTCGAGCCGTGAAGGTCGTTGATCGCGCGGCGGAAGCAACCCGCCCGCGTGTTGCGCCAATCCCTGGCGGTGATCGATGACCACTCTGCACGGGTTCGCGTCGGGACGATCGAGTCTCCAGGACGCGAAGGAGGAACGAGCGCAGGCTAAGTCACGCTATGGTCAAGTGCAACCGCTTAGTTCGGCCCCGCACGTCCAGCCGACGGGCGAGGGTCGGCCTCCTAAGGCAGGCGGCGGCTGGTGTTTAGCGACACGCGTTAGTGCTACGATCTAATCTGACAGTTCGAGTGGTTCCCGTAGTCACGCAGGAGAATCGCCATGAGGCGGCGGACCGGAACCGATCGGAAGCCCGTGGGCGACAAGGCCGACCTGCTGAGGTTGGCCGAGGAGCTGCGGAACGTGTCTCGCGCCTGCGCGATCGCCGGTTTCAGTCGCGATAGTTTCTACCGCTTCCGGAGACGCTTCGAGGCTGGCGGAGCCGCGGCGCTGGCGAACACCAGCCGGCGGCAGCCGAATCCGAAGAACCGGGTCGGTCGGGTGATCGAGGAGGCGGTGGTGGCGCTCGCCATCGACCAACCGGCCTGGGGCCGGGCGAGAGTGGCGAGCGAACTGGCCCGGCGCAACCTCGTGATCTCACCCGCCGGAATCCGTTGCGTGTGGCTCCGCCACGATCTCGAGACGATGAGGAAGCGACTCTCCACGCGTGGGGCCAGGCCCTCCTCTGAGGTACCGGCCGCGAGCGGGAGCGCCAGTTTCAAATCGGTGCGTTGACCGGCATTCGTCCGTTCAATGCACCACCGCCGCCCGCGCGGTGAGCGAGTGTCCCCTCTGGGTGAGCCTGACGAAGTAGATCCCCGCCGGGGGCGGAGCATCGCCCAGCCGCAGCATGTGTCGACCCGCGGGCAGTCCGGTCAGGTGACGACTCACCAGGCGCCGGCCGGAAACGTCGAGCACCTCGAGTGTCGCCGGATCGTCGCTCGGCAGCGTGAACGACACCACGAGGTGTTCCGTCGCGGGGTTGGGCCGGAGTCCGTCGAGCGCGAAGCGCAGCCCGGTGGGAACCTCCACCCAGACCTCGCCGGCAAACGTCTCTACTTGATCCTCCCGGAACCCCAGCCGATAGCCGTATCGCACGCCGGCGATCACGTCCCGGTCGTCGAACACGATCAGTCCCGAACCATCGGAGACCGCTTCGCCGATCGGGATCCAATCGCCGTCGACCGTGCGCCGATAGATGGTGGTCACGGTCTGCTCGGAGGCGTACCACACCAGATGCACGCGATCCGGCTCGGCCGACGCGCTCACCAGCGCCAGCGCCGTGGGGGTCTCTCCGTCGGTCGTCCAGACCTCGTTGCCGGCGCTGTCCAGGCGTTGCAGGAACACATAGCGTTCGTTGCCGGCGCGATTGTCGGTCCACGCCACGAAGTACCGCTCGGGAGCCGCGGGCCTGTAAGGGGCGAGCGCGGCGAGGTACTGGCCGCGCGCGACCCCACAGACCGAAGCCCCGTTCGTGGGCCATACGGCCGCTCCCGCAGCCGACCCGATCCGGTGCGCGTAGAGATCAGGCTGTCCGGCGCGCTGGTCCGACCAGAGGAGCACCAGGTCCCCTCCCGAATGCCGGGCGATCCCGCCCAGGTGTTGCCATCCCGCGGCGTTGCACACCGCCAGCCCGTTGACGGCCCATTGCGCCAGGCCCGCGGAGTCCACGCGGCGAGCGTAGATGTCGAACACATCGTTACGACCGTCGGCCCACGCGATGAAGGCCCCGCCGGCGCCGTCCTCCACGATCCGCTCCAGCGCGCAGAGGCTTCCGGCGTCGCAGACCAGGGTCCCTTGCGGTCCCCACTGCCCGGCGCCCGCGCTGCTGACCTTCTGCACGTAGAGGATGCTCGTGACGTTGCCGGTGGTGAAATCGAACTCCTCATTGTTGATCAGGATGATGGCGGCGCTGCCCGGTGCCGTGACCACACCGGACACGATGACGGAACCGAGCAGGGAGAAGCTGGCGACGCTCTCGCCATTGAGGGTCCACTGCGGATTGCCGCTGCCGTTCAATCGCTGCGCGAACACCGCGGGGCTGAGGAAGTTGCGGAGGTCCGTCCAGGCGATGATCGCGCCGCCCGCCCCATCCGATGCGAGCGCGGCGCCCTGCTGGACGCCGAGGTCGGCGCAGACCGCCACGCCGCCGGCCGCCCACGTCGCGGCCCCGGTGTTGTCCACGTGCTGCGCGTAGATGTCGGGATTGCTGGGATCGCGGGCGTCCTGCCAGGAGAGGAAGACGCCGCCCGCCCCGTCGCTCACCATCCTGGGTGACGTCTGATCGCCGACCGCGACGCACACCGGGACTCCGTCAGCCGTCCATTGCGGCGTACCGCTGCCGTCCACGCGCCGCACATAGATGTCGGGGTCGCCGCCCCGCAGATCGGACCAGCATACGATGGCCCCGCCGGCGCCGTCGTCGATCGCGCCCTCGAGCGTCTGGTGGCCGCCGGCCGAGCAGATCGCGACGGAGGGTCCGGCGGGTGTGCCGTCCGCGCCGAACAGCCGCCCTCGGATGTCCCATTGACCGTTCCGCTTCTCATTCGCGAACAGGAAGGCTCCGCCCGCATCGGACTGAAGGATCCCCTGCCCGACCTGCACGCCGGGATTGGCGAACACGGGCTTGCCTCCGCCCGTGAACGCGGCGACGGCGGTCGACGAGAAGCGCTGCACGTAGATGTCGTTGTCGAGACTCCGCTGGTCGAGCCAGGCCACCAGCAGGCCCCCGGCGAGGTCCAGTGCGCAGGTCGCCGCGAACTGGCTCTGACCGCTCGTGCTGATCGTCGCGCCGCCCGAGGGCCAGGCGATGCCGCCTGTCGAAGAGATCTTCTGTGCAAAGAGGTCGGGCGTCGCATGAGGCGTGGCGAAGTTGCGATGGTCTTCCCAGACGAAGAATGCGCCGCCACTTCCGTCCGTGACCGCATCGGACACCACCGGGTCGGAGTTCGCCACCGCGACGAGGGTGACCGCCGTGACTCCCCACTGCTGGGCCCCGAGGCCATTCAGTCTCTGGGCATGAATCGACACATCGAGCGCGGGCGATTCCTCCCACCCGACGATAGCGCCGCCCAGGCCGTCGGAGAGACACCCGATCAAGCCCTGCGATACGGGGGTTCCAGGCACCGCCAGGCCGCCGCTCGTCCATTGGCTCGCGCCGCCGGAATCCAGGCGCTGTCCGATGAGTTTCTCCGTGCCCGCGAAGTCGTTCCAGAAGAGCAGCGCGCCGGTGCCCCCGTCGGAGCAGATGGCGGGAGAGGAGACCGAGGTGGGGCTGGTATCGATCTGCGATCCATTGGCCCCCCATTGCGCGATCCCTGTCGAGTTCAGCCGCTGGGCGAAGACGTGAGTCTGGGCGCCCCGGCCGTCCTCCCACGCGAGGATGGCGCCCCCGAGACCGTCGGTCGTCAAAACGGGAAGCCACTGGTCACCCGTGAGTCCGCACACCAGGGTGCCGCCCGCGGTCCATCCGGTGGCGAGCGCCCCGGTGCTGGTCAGTCGGGTCGCGTAGACGTCGAAGTTGGTCCCGTTCGACCGGGACCAGGCGGCGAGCACGCCGCCCGTCCCGTCGGGCCAGAGGCGCGCGTCGAATGAATAGAGCCCGGCGACCAGCTCGACACCGTTCGCGGTCCACTGCGTCGCGCCCGACAGGTTCACGCGCTGGGCGTAGACGTCCGGGGCCTTCCAGGTGTCCCGGAAGTCGAACCACCCGACGATCACGCCGTTCGAGCCGTCGCTCACGAGTCGGGGCTCGACCTGGTCGCCCGTGGCGCTGCACACCGGAACGCCGTCCGAAGGCCAGCCGCTTGCGACGGTGCCCACGTTGGTCACCCGCAGCAGGAAGATATCGGCGCTGCCGTCGCGGAAGTCGGCCCAGGCGATGTAGAGGCCTCCCGCCCCATCGGGCACCGAAACCCGCGCGGCCGGCCCTTCCGTCCGGGTGTGCCGACCTGCGGCACGACTGACGGAGAGGATGTGGTGGGAGGTGCTTCCTCCCGACGCCCGGTTGGGATCGGCATCATGCCACCCCGTGCCGCCCAGGGACGATGCGGAACGGGCGGATACGGATGAGGCGGACAGCGGGGACAGGCACAACGCGATGATCCACCCAACGACCGCGACCTTGTCGTTCATGAGAGCCCTCCTCGGAGGGGGGCAGTGTCTCCGCGGAGGGCGGGGCCCGCAAGCTCAAAGCCCGGCCATGATCGATCCGTCCCGCGGGACCCATTCACCTTCCATCCGCCGCGCGCGTCCCGAACCCGGGTGCGGTATCCTCAGGCCCTGCGCGGGCCGGGCGGATCGACCGCGGAAGGGAGAGGGGATGATCGTTGAACGCAACCGGGCGTCCCGGGCGGTGGCCGCGCTGGCGTGGACGTCCGCATTCCTGGCCTCGTGCGTCGGGGCGACGGGGTGCGCGACCATGCGCGTCCTGCCGCGCGCCGAGTACGCGGCCCGGGCCGAGCGCAAGGGAGTGGTCGTGGACACCCGCGAGGGTCTGCACTATCGATTTGACCACGCGAGCTTCGGCGCCGACACGCTGTTCGGATTCCGGTTGCGCGACACCGAGGGGGCGTTCGAGGAGTACGCCACCGTCGCGATCCCGCTCGAGCGCGTGGAGAAGCTCTCGGTGCGCCACACGAACTGGCTGCGCACCGGGCTGATCGGCGGCGGAGTGGTGGTCGGCGCGGCGGCGGCCGTGGTGGCCAAGCGTCGCGGTGGGTCGTCCGATGGCCCGTCCGGCCCCGACCTGCCGGGGGGGATCGATCCGTGAGCGCGCGGGCCGGCTAGGGCGGACGCCGATCGAAGAAGCGACGGGACGCCTACGGGGTACGTTCGCCTCGGCATCCTGCCGAGGCGAACTCTATCCGAGGCTCGCTCCGCCCTCCATGGCTCCCGCGAGCCTCGGACGCCCCCTGCGGCGTCCCGTCGCGTCTTCGAACGGAGCCTTGCGGGCGGTGCAACGTCCGATGCGGCGTGCCTCATCACATCTGGAACTTGCCGAAGTCCTCGGGATTGAGCTTCTCGAGGTAACGGCGCAGCTGTTCCGCCTTCTCTTCGTCCGTCATCGGGCGCGACTCGCCACCTTCCTCGAGCGCCGCCTCCTCCGCCGGGGCGGGCTGCAGCAGCGCTTCGTTGACGTAGATCGGCGCCTTGGCCCGCAGCGCGAGGGCGATCGAGTCCGAGGGGCGGGCGTCGATCGACAGGACCTGGGCTTCGTGCTCGACGATGACGCTCGCGAAGAAGGTGTTCTCACGAAGGTCGGCGATCACGACGCGCGTGATCTTCGCCTTGAGCCCTTCGAGTGTGACCACCAGCAGGTCGTGGGTGAGCGGGCGCGGGAACGGCTCCTCGGAGAGGATGCGGCGGATCGCCTGCGCTTCACCGGGCCCGATCCAGATGGGCAGGATGCGCTGCCCCTCGGCCTCGCGCAGGATGACGATGTTCTGCTGGGTCTTGTGCTCGAGGATGAGCCCGTTGACCCGCGCCTCGACGACCCTCACGGCTTGTCCGTCGGGCGCCTCGTGGCGCCGGAGGTGTTGGCGCGTCCGCTCGAATCCGATTCGACGTTCATCATCGCCGGGGCATCCTCGGTGCGCATGTGCGCGATCATCCAGCGCGCCGACTCGGCCAGCTCCGAAGCGGGGTAGCGCCGCAGCAGCTCGTGGAAGGCCTTGTCCGCCTCGTCGTAGTTCTTGAGCTCCTCGGAGTAGATGAAGCCGATCATGAACTGCGCCTGCGGGCTGACGTCGCTGTCCGGGTATTCCTGGAGCAGGGCGCGATAGCCGGCGATGCGGGCCGTCGGCGCGCCGGCCTCCTGGCCCTCGCGGAACAGCTCCTGGGCGGTCTTCCGCTGCGAGATGAAGCCACGGACCGCCGTCGAGTCGACCGTGACGCCGAGCGCGGCCTTCTCGCGGGCCAGCGTCGCCTTGTAGTGGTCCTGGCTGCGCGACTGGCCCAGCTGCCGGACGATCAGGGACTTGACCTGGTCGAAGGGGCGCAGCGCCTCGGGCTTCACGACGTCCACCTTGACGACGTGCCAGCCGCGGCTGCTCTTGTACGGCCCGCCGATCGCGCCCGGGCCGGCGGCGGTGGCGAGCGCGAACGCGGATTCCGCGAGCGCCGGCTGGGGCCCGAGTGCCGCGAAGTTGCCCTCGCGGGTGACCGTGCCGAGCGATCCGCCGTTGCCGCGCGTGACCGAGTCGGCCGAATAGCGGCTGACGAGCTTCTTCCAGTCCTCGCGGCCCTGCGCCGATTTCTTCATGCGGCGCGCGTCCGACTCGCTCTTCACCAGGAGGTGGCTCAACGCCACCGTCGCCGGGGTGCGGTAGTCGGGCAGGTGTGCGTCGTAGTAGACCTGGGCCTCGGAATCGGACGGCGCCGGGCTCGCGGCCATGAGCTCGTTCACGTAGGTGCGGATCACGAGATCCCGCTCGGTCTGCTCGATCTGGCGCCGGATCTCCGGCCTGCGGTCCACCCCCCGCTTGCGGGCCCCGAGCAACCACACGCGCTCCTCGATCATGCGGTCGAGGAACTGCTGGCGCCCCTCGGGCGTCGAGTAGTTGGCGCGGTAGGGGGCGGGCAGCTCGTCGAGCCGGCGCTGCAGATCGGCGCGGGTGATCCGCTGGCCGCCGACGCGGGCCAGCACCGTCTCGGCCGGCGTCGACGCGGCACGGCCCGAGCGCGCGGCAGCCCGGGTGGCGGAGCCACCCTTCGCGCCGGCCGCGGGCGCCGAGCCGACGCCCCGAAACCCTCCGGCCAGCGTTCCGGTGATCGCCAGCAGGATCGCGGTGGAGAGGATCGCCCGCCGCTTCACGCCCGCACCACCCAGACCTTCACGGTCGCGGTCACTCCCGCCCCGACCTTGATCGCGACGTCGTAGCGTCCGAGCTGCTTGATGTGGTCGTCCAGCTCGATCATGCGCTTGTCCACGACGTGTCCCGCGGTGGCCAGCGCCGCGGCGACGTCGCCCGAGGTGACCGATCCGAACAGCGTGTCCTCCTCGTTGGCCTGAGCCGTCACGTTAACCTCGACCCCCTCGAGCCTGGCCGCCGCGGCGCGGGCCAGAGCGACGAGCTTCTCGCGCTGGATCCCGTTCTGGCGCTCCAGCTCCTGATAGAGGTTGGCCGACCGCGTGCCGGACGAGATGGCCAGCCGGCGGGGCAGAAGGTAGTTGCGGGCGAAGCCGGACTTCACGTTCACGGTGGCGCCCTTCGCGCCGACACCGTCGAGGTCATGCAGCAGGATCACTTCCATCGGCATTCTCCTATGATGGGTCCCCGTCGGGGACGGCTTCGAGACGGCGGTAGTCCAGCCAGACGTCGCTCAGTCCCACGCAGGCCGCACCGAGGAGGAACACCGGGGCCGCCATGGCGAAGACGAACACGAACGTCAGTGCGATGATCGAAGAGGGGACGCCACGCGCGAGCAGCACGGATTCTACGACCGCCACCCCCTGCACACAATACCCGAGCCCGAGATTCACGAGCAGCGTCCACGCACTCGGCGCCCCGGTGTTCCAACCCGCGACCAGCAGCGCGATGCCGAGCAGCATCAGCCACAGCGCCGAGTCCGGCAGCCGCCAGTCGATGAGACGGCCGGGCGAGAGCTCCGGCCACCGCATCCGGTCGGCGAGGCGCGACGCGAGGCCACGCCCGGCCGCCACGAGCACGACCATCCAGACGAACAGCACGCTGGGGAGCGCGCTCGGCAAGGCGCGCTTCTGCAGCGCCGCGCTCTCCAGCAGGGTGCGCTCCATCGCCTGCAGCCGTTCGCCCTGGTAGCCGAGCTGGCGGTACAGGGTGAGGAGCTGCTGGTCGCCCGTGCGCAACCAGCGCTCGAAGCTCGCGACCAGATCCGGATAGTTCGCCATCCAGGGCATCAGCGCGGCGAGCAGCAGGATCGGGAGCAGCATCCACGCGCGCTGCCCGGCCCTGGGCCCTCCGCCCTCCTCGCGCAGACCCATCCACGCCCCGGTGAGCGCGGAGACCGGGATCCACCACACCCAGAGGCTGAATGGCCCCTCGAGCAGCATGCCGGCGGCGAACAGCACGACCGGCGCCGCGACGCCCCACGCCCCCCACCGCCACGCCATCAGGAGCGACGCCGCGACCGCGACGGGCACCAGCACCCACAGACCACCCCACGGCATGGGGGTCTGCCAGGCGAAGACCAGCAGCGCGGCCATCAGGGCGATCGTGCGAACCCACGATACGCCGGCCGAGGGCGCGGACCGTTCAGCGATAGAAGTCACTGGTGAAGGGGATCAGCGCCAGGATGCGCGCCCGCTTGACGGCGACCGTGATCTGCTTCTGGTGCCGCGAGCAGGTGCCGGACACACGACGCGGCACGATCTTGCCGCGATCGGTGATGAACCGCCCCAGCCGCTTGTCGTCCTTGTAGTCGACGAAGCCGATCTTCTCCAGACACAGCTTGCAGTACTTCTTCTTGAAGCTCTTGCCTTCACGCTCTCTCGCCATGATCCCCTCTCTCACCTCCAGGTGTTTCGTCTGCCGATCAGAACAGCTCCCCGCCCTCAGGGTGTCGATGCGGCGGCCCCTTCGCAGCGGGTACGTCGTGCGGCGCCCCCTCGGGGGCCGGTGTTTCGGGCCGCCGCTCCAGGAAGTGGACCATCTCGGCTCTGACCTCGAGCCTCGAGGTCTTCTGTCCCTGGGGCTGTCCCTGGGACGCCGTCCACTCCCTCGTCTGCAGCCGACCTTCCACCAGCACCGCGCTACCCTTCTTCAGATACTGCCCGCAGACCTCCGCCAGGCGCTGGTACGTCATCACCGTGACGAACCCCGTGTGCTCGGCGGCACTCCCGTCCCGCGCCCGGTAGTGGCGGTTGAACGCCAGCCCGAAGCTGGTCACCGTCGTGCCGTCCGGGGCGTATCGCTGGTCCGGATCACGCGTCAGCCGGCCACTCAACAGCAACCGGTTGATCTCCGGGAGCTTCAGTTCGCTCATCCACCCCTCCTCAAGGGGGCCCTGCGTCTAATCGTCCGCCGCCTCCTCGGCCGCCGCGACCGCTTCCGGGTCGGCCTTGGGGATCGTCAGCTCCGGCGGAACGTGGATGACCGTCAACACCCGCATGACGGACTCGTTGAGCCGGAGCCGGCGCTCGAGTTCCTTCACGGTCGGCCCCTCGGCCTGGTAGAGCATCAACGTGTAGATCCCATCCCGCTTCTTCTCGATCTCGTACGCCAGCCGTTTCTTGCCCCAGCGTTGGACCTCGAGCAACTCTCCGCCGAGGTCGCGGATCCACTGGGAGACGCGTTCGATCTCCTCGTTGAGGCGCCCCTCGTCGAAGCCCGGCTCGAGGATGAAGGTCGTTTCGTACTTGGTCACGGTTCTCGAACCTCCTTGCCTGTCCTGCGATTGAAGCGATTCATGGCCGCGATCAGGCCTTCGGCCACCCAGCATTCCACGGCGTCCGCCGCCTTCACCGCCGTGTGGTTGACCAGCGTCTGCTCCTCGGCCGTGAACGGGTCCAACACGTGGTCTCTCAGTTCCGCGCTGCTCTCCGCCGCCCCGACCCCGATGCGGAGCCGGGCGAACTCACGGTGGCCGAGGGCGCCTTCGACGCTCTCGAGCCCGCGATGTCCACCGCTCGAGCCCCGCGCCCGCAGGCGCAGCGAACCGACAGGCAGATAGACGTCATCGCTCACCACCAGCAGGCCCTCGGGCGACCCCTCGTGCTCGTGCAGCCACCGCTCCACCGCGACACCCGCAAGGTTCATGAAGGTGAGCGGCTGAAGCAGCTCCACGTGGTCGCCTGCCACACTGGCCCGCCGGGCCTTGTAGAGCCCCGCGACCGAGCGATCCACCGCGCCCCACCGCCGCGCCAGTTCGTCCAGCACCCGCCACGCCACGTTGTGACGGGTCCCTGCGTAGCGGTCGCCCGGATTGCCAAGCCCCACGACCAGACGCACGTCCTACTTCTTCCCCTTCTCCTCCTTCTTGTCCTTCTTGTCCTTGTCCTTGCCCTCGCCCGCGGCCGCCTCGTCCTCGTCCTTCTTGCCCTTCGTGATGACCTCGGGCTCGCTCGGCGCGCCCTCCACCACCGCGGTCTCGGCCACCTTGTCCTCCATCACCGTCGGCGGCACCACCGTCGCGATGGTCTCGGCGCCGTCGTTGAGGATCGTGACGTCGGGCACCACGACCTCGCGCACGTGCACCGAGTCCCCGATGTTCAGGTGGCTCACGTCCACCTCGATCGCCGCCGGGATCGCGGTCGGCAGGCAGCGCACGTCGATCTCGCGGAGGATGGTCTCGAGGATGCCGCCCCCGTCCTTGACCCCGACCGGGAGGCCCTTGAGATGGACCGTGATCTTCACCTCGATCGTCTCGGTGAGCGAGATGTGCTGGAAGTCCAGGTGCAGGATGTCGTGCGACAGCGGGTCGTACTGGACCGCCCGGATCAGCGCGGTGAACTCGCTGCCGCTCACGGCCAGATTGACGATCGGGTTGCCGCCCTTGTGGCCACGGAGCGCGAGGTCGAACTCCCGGGCCTGGACCGTGACCGGGACCGGTTCCTCACCGTGGCCGTAGAGCACCCCGGGGATGTGCCCGGCGGCGCGGGCCTTACGGGCGCCGCCCTTGCCGAGCGTCTCCCGGCGTGTGCCGCTCAACGGGATGACTGCCATGACGTCTCCTCCTTGCCTGACACCGGGCGTGGCGCGGCGAATCGGGCCGGCCGGACCCCGTGGTTCAAACGAACAGCGAACTGAGCGAACGTTCCTCGTGGATGCGCTGCACGGCCTCGCCGAGCAGCCCGGCGACCGAAAGCTCGGTGATCCGTGGCGGGAGCGTCGCGGGATCGTGATGCAGGGTATCCGTGACCACCAACTCCTTGATCGGCGAGCGCGCGATGCGCTCGCGGGCGCTGGCGCTCAGCACACCGTGCGTGACGCCCGCGTAGATCTCACGCGCTCCGGCCGCACGGATGGCTTCCGCGGCCTGGCACAGCGTGCTCGCGGTGGTGACGACATCGTCGAACAGCACCGCATTCCTGCCCTTCACATCGCCGATGATGTTCATGATCTCGACCGCGTCCGGCCGGGGCCGGCGTTTGTCCACGACCGCCAGGTCTGCGCTCAGCCGCTTGGCGTAGGCGCGGGCCATCTTGACCCCGCCCACGTCCGGCGCCATCACGACCAGGTCGCTCAGTCCCTTCTGCGCGAAGTAGTCGATCAGCACGGGCGCGGCGTAGAGGTGGTCGAGCGGGATGTCGAAGAACCCCTGGATCTGGGCGCTGTGGAGATCCATGCACAGCGCGCGGTCAGCGCCCGCGCCGGTGATGAGGTTGGCGACCAGCTTGGCGGTGATCGGGGCACGCGGCTGGTCCTTGCGGTCCTGGCGGGCGTATCCGAAGTACGGCATCACCGCGGTGACGCGCCGGGCCGAGGCGCGCTTGGCCGCGTCCAGCATGACCAGCAGCTCCATCAGGTTGTCCGCCGGCGCTCCGGTCGATTGCACGACGAACACGTCGCTGCCCCGGATGTTCTCGTTGAAGCGGACCGAGACCTCGCCGTCCTCGAAGCGCGCGACGTCGGCGTCGCCGAGCGGAACCTGCAGCCGATCGCAGATGGACTGGGCCAGCGGCCGGCTGGCGTTCCCCGCGAAGATGCGGCACGGATCCATGCGTTCAGACCTCCGCGCTAGACGCGCGTATGTTTCGCAGATCGGGCGAGGCAGACTCGACGCCCCGGAGTCTCCGCCCGGGCCGGGAAGATGGCTGGGGCGGGAGGATTCGAACCTCCGGATGCGAGATCCAAAGTCTCGTGCCTTACCGCTTGGCCACGCCCCACCAACAGAACGGGATTTCCGTCACGGTCCGCCCCACCGCGCCCGCTGGAAAGCGGACCGGAAGGTTCGGGGTGATGGCAATTGGCCCGAAAGAAC
>JBKJXJ010000458.1:0-2987 GCA_046716125.1 Candidatus Eiseniibacteriota bacterium | reverse complement strand
GTTATCGGTTCACGACCATCAAGCCGGGCGCGTACCCCTGGCGGAACCACGAGAACGCCTGGCGGCCGGCGCACATCCATTTCTCGGTGTTCGGCTCCACGTTCCGCACCCGCCTCGTGACCCAGATGTATTTCCCCGAGGATCCGTTGCTGGCCTACGACCCGATGTACCAGTCGATCGGTGACGAGCGCGCGCGGCGGCGTCTGCTCTCGCGGTTCGATCTGGCCTTGACGCGTCCGGAATGGGCGCTCGGCTTCGCGTTCGACATCGTCGTCCGTGGACCCGAATCGACGCCGTTCGAGGAGCGCGCGTGAGCGGCGAAGCGGACTGTGTGGCGACGCCGTCGCAGACCGCGGGACCGTTTTTCCACATCGGCCTCCCGCCGCAGCGGATGGCCGCCGCGTTCACCGCCGCGGAGCGGATCCGGGTCCTGGTGACGGTCACCGACGGCGACGGCCGGCCGGTGGATGATGCGCTGATCGAAGTGTGGCACACCGCGGAGACCAGCGAGGGCGCGGGACGCGACGCCGGTGCCCGGGCGCAGGCGCCGTTTGCGCGAATGCCGACCGGTCCGGACGGCACCTGCGAGTTGGAGACGGTCCGACCGGGGCCCACGCCGGACGGCCGCAGTCCGGGGCACGCGCCGCACATCAACGTGTGCGTGTTCGCGCGCGGGCTGCTGCGCCAGCTGCACACCCGCATCTACTTCGCGGGCGATCCGGCGCTGGAATCCGATGCCGTGCTTGCCCTGGTGCCCGAACACCGCCGAGCGACGCTCCTCGCGCGGCCGGACCCGGAGGCGCCCGGGCGCTGGCGGTTCGACGTGCGCCTGCAGGAGCCGCGGGAAACGGTGTTTTTTGACGTTTGAGGACGATCGGTGAGCCTGCGCCTCGTCGAGAGCCTCGTCACCACCGAGGCGCTGGCCGACATCTTTTCGGACCGCGCCCTGCTTGCTGCGATGCTGCAGTTCGAAGTGGCGCTGGCGCGGGTCGAATCTCGCGCCGGGGTCATCCCCGCCGCGGCCGCGGAGGTGATCGAGCGCGCCGCCGTGCCAGGCGCCTTCGATGCGTCCGCCATCGCGCGCACGGCCCGGGAGACAGGGACGATCGCCATCCCGCTCGTCGACGCGCTCATCGCGCGCGTGGCCGCCGTTGATCCCGGCGCGGCGACCTTCGTGCACTGGGGTGCGACCAGTCAGGACGTCGGCGATACCGCGCTCGTCGCGTGCATCGCCCGCGCGCTGCCCATCCTCCAGTCGGATCACGAGGAGCTGACCGGCGCCCTCCGGCGGCTGTCGGATCGGCACGCGGAAACCGTCATGCTGGGGCGGACGCTCCTGCAGCCGGCGCCGCCGATCACGTTCGGGTTGAAAGCGGCGGGCTGGTTCGCCGCCGTGTCGCGCGCGGGCACGCAGATGATGGCGGCGGGGAACGCCGCCTGTGTGCTGCAGTTCGGCGGCGCGACGGGCACCCTCGCCGCGCTGGGCGCGCACGGCCTCGCGGTGGCGGCGGAGCTGGCGCGTGAGCTTGGCCTCACTGATCCCGGAGCGCCCTGGCACACGCACCGCGATCGCCTCGCTTCGCTGGTGACCGCATGCGGCGTCTACTGCGGCACGCTGGGCAAGATCGCCCGCGACGTGACCCTCCTGATGCAGCACGAGGGCGCCGAAGCGGGGGAGCCGGGGGGGGGGGCGTCGACGATGCCCCACAAGCAGAACCCCGCGGCCTGCGGAATGGCGCTGGCCGCCGCGGCCCGGGTGCCCGGTCTGGTCGCGACTTTCCTCGCGGGCATGCCGCAGGAGCACGAGCGTGGCGTCGGCGCCTGGGCGGCGGAAGCCCCCACCCTCGCCGCCGTGGTGCAGTCCACGGGCGCTGCGTTGGCGTCGGTTCGGGATGCGATAGTCGCCCTCCACGTGGATGAGGACCGCATGCGCGCCAACCTCGAGGCCACGCACGGCGTGGTCTTCGCCGAGCGCGCCATGATGCTGCTGGCGCCGGCGCTGGGCCGCGAGTCGGCACGCCGGATAATCGCCGGCGCCCTGGACGCCGCGCGCCGGGGCGGGCTCCCGTTCGCGGCCGCGCTGGCGGCGAACGCCGAAGCGGCGGCGGTCCTCGTGCCCGCCCAACTCTCGAGCCTCGGATCTCCGGAGGAATATCTCGGCGCCGCCCACGAGCTCCGCCGGCGCCTGCTCGAACGGTAACCGGGAATAGCCCAGGATAGACCCATGCCCCTGCTGAGCCTCTCCGACACGACCTGTTACTACCGCCTGGATGGCGGCGACGATCGGCCCGTGTTGATGCTGGCCCACGCCCTCGGACAGGACCACGGCATGTACGACGCCCAGGCCTCGGATCTCTCCGCGCATTTTCGCGTGCTGCGGTACGACATCCGCGGTCACGGCGCATCGGCCGCGACGCCCGGCGACTACGGCATCGAGCAGCTGGGGCGCGATGCCCTCGCGCTCGCGGACACCCTGGCCATCGACCGCTTCGCCTTCTGTGGCGTGTCGCTCGGCGGGATGATCGGCCTCTGGCTCGCCGCGCAGGCGCCGGCCCGCCTCACCGCCGCCGTCCTCGCCAACACGTCGGCCCGGCCGGGCGCGGACCGGATGGAGGCACGGCGGCAGGCCGCGCTCGCCGGAGGGATGGCCGCCGTCGCCGACGCGGTCATGGGCCGTTTCTTCTCGCCTCGCCGGCTCGCGGAGAACGCGCCCGCCGTCGCCAGCGCGCGGCGCACGCTCCTCTCGACGGATCCCACGGGGTACGCGGGGTGCTGCGCCGCGATCCGGGACCTGGACCTGACCGCCGCGCTTCGCGGCATTCGCCTCCCCGTCCTCGTCATCAGCGGCGACCTGGATGTATCCCTGCCGTGGACGGGGCACGGCGACGTCCTGGCGAATGCGATCGCCGGCGCGCGCGTCGTGCATCTTCCCACCGGGCATCTCTCCAACCTGGAAGCCCCGCGCTCGTTCACGGCCGCGTTGTTCG
>JBKJXJ010000457.1:0-3785 GCA_046716125.1 Candidatus Eiseniibacteriota bacterium | reverse complement strand
GCCCGCGGCCGCGCGCGTCTTCGAGTGGGTCGCAGCGCTCGCCGCGGCACTTGCCGCCCTGGCGTGGGCGGTCCTCATCGGGCCGCTGGTGCCGACGATCGCCGCGCTCGCCGGCCTGGTCGTGCTCATACCGGGGCTCTCCCTCGCGCTCGCGTTCACCGAGATCTCGACCCGCCATCTCGTCTCCGGGACCGCGCGGCTCGCGGGTGCTGCGATGACGTTCCTGGCGATCGGGTTCGGGCTGGCGCTCGGGGCCCGCCTCGAGACGATGGTCGGATCGGCCGCGCTCGCCGCGCCGGCCATGCCGCTGCCGGCGTGGACCGAGTGGCTGGCGCTGGCGGTGTCGCCGTTCGCGCTCGCGGTCCTGTTCCGCGCCCGGCCCCGGGACGTCGGCGTGATCCTCGCCGCCTGCGTCCTGGCGTTCACGGTCGCGCGCGGCGGCGCCCGCGTCGGCGGCATCGAGGTGGGCGTCCTGGCCGCGGCGTTCGCGATCGGCGTCGCCGGCAACCTCTACGGACGCTTCCTCCGTCAACCGGCGGCGGTGCCCGTGGTGCCGGCGCTGGTCATGCTGCTGCCGGCGAGCGTCGGCGTGCTCAGCATCGCCACGCTGATCGCCCGCGACGTGGTCTCGGGGATGGAGCTGGCGTTCACCCTCATCGTCCTCGCCACCGCGCTCGCCGCCGGGCTGCTGCTGGCGAACCTGGTCGTCCCGCCGCGGCGCGCGCTGTAGCCAGCGAGCCTGGCTGGCCGAGCGCGATTGGGGACACCGCCGAAATGACAGGGTCGTCCATCCGCCGCGCGGCGGATGAAATGACAGGGCCTTCTATCCGCGCTGGCGCGGATAAATGTACCGGCGGAGTACAAACTTCGACGACGGTGCCCGCCATCACAGTGCATTGTCCCTGCTCCACTTACGGGGTCGCGTGTGCACGATCCGCTTGGCGCCATCCGCGGGAATGGCCACCGGCGATAGGCCGACCTACCCGGCGGACGCTGGGACCGCTCCTTCCGCCAGGAACCGGCCGGTGTGGGATCGCTCGACCTTCGCCACCGCCTCGGGCGTCCCCTCCGCCACCAGCTCCCCGCCGCGATCGCCGCCGTCCGGGCCCAGGTCCACCACCCAGTCGCTGTTCCGGATGACCTCGAGGTTGTGCTCGACCACGACGACGGTGTCGCCGCGCGCGATCAGGTCGTTGAGGACGTCGAGCAGGCGCTGGACGTCGGCGAAGTGGAGGCCGACGGTGGGTTCATCGAGCAGGTAGAGCCCGGCGCCCTCGCCCGCTTCCGAGAGCTCGCGCGCGATCTTGAGCCGCTGCGCCTCGCCGCCCGAGAGCTGGGGGGCGGGCTGGCCGAGCCGGACGTAGCCGAGGCCGACGCGGCGCAGCGTCATGAGCTTGCGCGTGAAGCGGGGCTCGCGGGAGAAGTGCTCGAACGCCTGATCCACCGTGAGGTCGAGCGCCTCGCGGATGTTGACCCCACGGTAGCGCACGTCGAGCACCTCGCGCCGGAAGCGGTCGCCGCCGCACATCTCGCACGGCACGAGCAGGTCGGCGAGGAATACCATCTCGACCGTGACCCAGCCTGCCCCCTCGCAGTGCTCGCAGCGCCCGCCGGCGGTGTTGAACGAGAACGCACCGTCCTTCAGCCCGCGCGCCATGGCGGCCGGTTGGCGCGAGTAGACCTGGCGGAGCGGCGCGTAGGCGCCGAGGTACGAGAGCGGGCACGAGCGCGGGGTCTTGCCGATCGCCGACTGGTCCACCATGACGACGCGCTGGACCGCCTCGAGCCCGCGCACCGCCCGGTGCGGGCCCGGCTCCTCGACTCCGGGCTCGCCCAGAGCCCGTCGCGCCGCGCGGTGGAGCACCTCCTCCACCAGGCTGCTCTTCCCCGACCCCGAGACCCCGCTCACCGCGGTCAACCTGCCGACGGGGAAGCGCGCGGTGACGTCCTTCAAGTTGTGATGGGTGGCGCCCTCGATGGTGATGAACCGGGTCGGTTTCGTCGCGGAGCGCCCGCGCACCACGCGAAGATCCCCATTGAGATAGCGCGCGGTCTCGGTGTCGGCGCCCGAGATCGCGTCGCCGCCGGGCCCGGCGTAGAGCACGCGGCCCCCCTGCTCGCCCGCGCCCGGGCCCAGGTCCACCAGGTGCCGGGCGGCGCGCATGAGGAGCGGCTCGTGTTCGACCACCACCAGCGTGTTCCCGCGCGCGGCCAGCTCGTCCAGCATCGCCACCAGCCGCTCGCTGTCGCGCGGGTGAAGGCCGACGGTGGGCTCGTCGAGCACGTAGAGCGTGTCGGCGAGGTTGGCGCCCAGGGCATTGGCCAGTTCGATCCGCTGCGCCTCGCCTCCCGACAGCGTGCGCGTCAGGCGATCGATCGTGAGGTAGCCCAGATCCACGCGCAGCAGGAAGCGCAGGCGCGACTCCAGCTCCACGAGGACCGGCCCCGCGATCCCGCGCTGAGCGTCGGTGAAGGCGAGCGCGGCGAGGAACTCCGCCACGGCGGCCACGGTCATGGCGCAGACGTCGGCGATCGAGCGACCGCCGAGATGGACCCGCAGCGCCTCGGGCCTGAGGCGCCGGCCCTGGCACCCCTCGCACGGGAGTGAGGTCTGGTAGCGCTTGACGATGAACCGGTTGCCCGCCTTGTAGGACTTCTCCTGCAGCCGCTTGAGGAACGGGATGGCGCCGCGGAACTCCTTGCCCCCCTCGATGAGCAGCTTCCGGTGCGCGGCCGGCAGCTTCTTCCACGGCACATCGAGGGCGATGCCGCGTTCCTTGGCCAGCTTCTCGAGCCGCGGCCAGAACACCCGCCGCCACGATCGCGCCCAGGGATCGAGCGCCCCCTCGCGCAGCGTCCTGCCCGGGTCCGGGACGATCCGGTCCTCGGTGAAGGTGAGCACGTTCCCGAACCCGCGGCAGGTGGGGCACACGCCAAGCGGGCTGTTGAATGAGAACAGCGCCGGCTCGGGCCGCATCGCCGCGGCGCCGCAGTGGGCGCACTCCCAGCGCTCGCTCCTTCGCTCGAGGGGACCGTCCGCCAGCTTCAACTCGAGCCGGCCCTCGCCACGGCGGAACGCCTGCTCGCAGGAATCGACCAGCCGCTGCGCGTCCTCCGGCCGCCAGGTGAAGCGGTCCATGACCACACGCACCTGCTTCGTGCCGCGCTTGAGCCTGGGCAAGGGATCGAGCGCCACCACTTCATCGCCGACCAGGATGCGGGTGAATCCCGCGGTGAGCAGGTGCCCCGCCTGCTCGGCCCACGCCAGGCGCTCGGAGATGACGATGGGCGCCAGCACCAGCAGCGCGCCCCCGACCGGCCAGCCCGCCGCCTCGCGCGCGATGCTCTGGGGACTGTCTGTCGTGACGGGGCGCTCGCACGTGCCGCAGTGGACGGTGCCGAGCCTCGCGAACATCAGCCGCAGGTAGTCGTGGATCTCGGTCGCTGTCCCGACGGTCGAGCGCGCGCTGCGGGCCGCCGCCACCTGCCGGATGGCCACCGCCGGGGTCAGTCCATGGATCGAGTCCACGTCCGGCCGCGGCAGCCGGTCCAGGAACTGCTTGGCGTAGCTCGAGACCGACTCGACGTACCGCCGCTGCCCCTCGGCATACAAGGTGTCGAACGCGAGCGATGACTTGCCCGACCCCGACACCCCGGTGATCACCGTGAGCTGCCCGCGCGGCAGATCCAGATCGATGTTCTTGAGATTGTGCTGGCGCGCCCCGCGGATCCGGATGAAAGCGTCAGGCGGTGGGACAGGACCAGTCAACGGAAGCCTCGGGGGT
>JBKJXJ010000456.1:0-13508 GCA_046716125.1 Candidatus Eiseniibacteriota bacterium | reverse complement strand
CCATCGCCCTGCTTGAATCCGACCGACCAGAAGTGCTCGATCGTGCCGATGGTCGAGGTGCCGGTATTGGGCGGCACGGCCGGGTTGAGCACCACCCGCGAACTGTCCTGCGACTTCTCTCCGGGTCCCAGGACCTCGAAGTCCGCCTGGCCCAGCGTGCCTGGAGCGTAGTCGAGATCGCTCCCGACGCGGACGAGCAGATCGTTGTCCACGGCGTTATGGACGATGCCGTAGTACGCGGTCGCGATCCGGGCGAGCGTGCCGTAGGCCACCGGGACCGGGGGCTCGAGGTGGCCGGTCGCCAGCAGATCCACCCATTCGACCTGATACCAGTACCCCTGCCCCAGCGTCAGGGTGGGATCGTTATCGGCATAGACATACGGAGCCCGATTATCGTCGTTCTCGATCACCGGATCGCCGGCCGGGGGGATCGGCAGCGCGTTGAGCCGCGTGAATGCGCCCGGCGCCCCGCCCACGTCCGGTGCGCGATACACGTTGAATCCGACGAACGGGTACTCGCGCTGGGTGTTCCAACGGAAGTCGATCCTGCCCAGCGCCGGCTGCGCCGTGGCCCCGATCTGGACGACCTGGACGCCCGAGGTGCTGTTGAGCGCCTCCTTGGCGGCCGCGTAGACGTCCACCAGTCCCCAGCCGCAGCTCGGGTCGTAGTTCACATCGATCCCGAAGTGGTTCTGACCGCGGTCCCCGCTCGCCTTGGCGGTGGGGATGTTGTGCTCGGCGGTGTTCTGGAGGATCGCCCGCACCTGGAGCGGGGTGAGGCTCGGATTGGCCTGGAGCACCAGCGCGGCGCAGCCGGAAGCGTGCGGCGCCGCCATGCTGGTGCCCGAGAGCTGCTGGTAGGCCGAGCCGTCCGTGGTCGGGTCGCCGCTCGCCGAGATGATGCCCGCCCCCGGCGCCACGATGCTGGGTTTCATCTCGTCCACATGGTCGGCGTCGCCGTCATCGTCGCGCCGGCCCTCGTTGGAGAACGTGGTCACCTGGTCGTCGGCGCGGTTCAGCGTGCGCGCGTGAGTCGAGGCCCCGACGGCGATGGATTTGTCGGCTGCCGCCGGCGAGGAGATGCAGTCGGTGGCGTTGTCGTTGCCGGTGGCGATGCACACCACCATCCCCGCGTCCACGGCGGCGTTCACCACCGCGTTGGAGGCACCGGACTCGGTGCTGGTGCCGCTTCCGCCCGCGCACTGGGTGGAGCCGAGCGACATGCTGATCACGTCGATGCCCTGCCAGATGCTGCCCGGCAGCTGGCCCGCCCAGAGTGTGTTGCGGTTGGCGATGCACCAGTCGAGCCCGCGCGTGGCGCCGCCGACGCTGGCTCCGGCGTCCGAGAGAACCTTGCAGTCCACCAGACGCGCGGCGGGGGCGACGCCGGCGAAGAACCCGCCCGGTCCACCGGTGCCCATCGCCGTTCCCGCGACGTGCGTGCCGTGGTAGCTCGAGGCCTCGGCGCCATGATCCTGCGGATTGGCGCTGCCGTTCGCGGGGGTGGAGCACGCCGGCTCCCCGCAGAAGAATTCACCGCCGCCGAGGAACTTGCCCTGCAGACTTTCATGCCCCGGGTATCCCGGGTTGACGGCATCCACGTCGTCGTTGACGCCCGTGTCGAGGATGGCGATGACGATGCCGTTGCCGTCGAGCCCCAACTCCTGGCGCGCGCTCGGGAACAGCATGTAATTCTCCGACGCGGAGAGTCCGCGCGAGTCCCGCGCCCGAACCACGCGCGAGCCGTAGTGATTGAGCGCGTACTCGACCGGTATGGCCTCCACGCGGGTCACCCCGGGCAGCACGCTGATGAGCTGGATCTGCGCGAAGGTGGCGCGGGACTCGATATAGTCGATGGATAGGAACGGCCAGACCATCGCGACCCCGGTGCCGGCGAGTGCGACCTCGTCGACCGCCGTGGGCTTGTGGTCGTACCCGACGTAGACCGCGAAGACGATCGCGCCCGGGTTCTCCACGCCGATCGACATCCGATTCGTCGGGTTGCCGCCCACGAACGCCGCGTTCCAGCCGTTCGCGTTCACCTGCTCGATCCGATCGTCGATGCGGTTGAGATTCTGATCCACGTACGCCTCGGCGCCCGGTGGATTCGCGAGCGCGAAGAGGATCGCGGCGAGGCCAGCGATCCAGGGGACCAACCGCCTGTGTCTAGCCTGGGACATGGTCGTAGGCTCCTTTCCACTCCACGGGGGACTGTGAGGCGCCGTGAGTGCGCCCCCTGTGACGGCCGTGACACTGGCCGGTTCCGCTTGACCAGCGCTTGACTGGCGGACGCCAAAAGGGGTCGGGGGCGCAGGCGGGCGCCCGAACGCCTTGTCGGCCAGACTGTTGGGGGAGGGGCCCTGAGGTGATCTCCGTGCCGAAGTCGATTCCCGGCGCTCGGGTCGTCTGCTACCCTTGACCTGCCCTGGCCGCTCTCGCACCAGCCGGGGGGCGCGTGGCCGGACCCCAAGGCGGGCCGGTCACCCGCGAAGTGTGCGACCGGGATCCCACGTGCCCCTGAAACGGCAGCCCATGCGCCGGTCGACCCGCGATCATCCCGTGCTGAGAGCCAAGCTCAGCCGGCCGAATCCGGGCGCCCACGTGCTCGAGCGCCCCCATCTGATCCAGGCGCTCATCGAGCATCGCGACTGCCCCCTCACCCTGGTGGTCGCCGACGCGGGCTTTGGCAAGACCACACTCCTCGCGTCGTACGCGCGCACGGTCGGGCGGCCGGTGGTGTGGTACTCGCTGATGGGCTCCGACGCCGACCCGGTGGTCTTCGGCAGGTATCTGCTCGAAGGATTCCGCCGCGAGCATCCGCGCTTCGGGCGCGATTTCCACGTCGCGCTCGAAGAGGCACGGCCGGGCCTGCCCTCGGTCGAGATGCTGGCCGGGACGCTGGCGAACGAGCTCGCGGCGCTCAAGGGCCCGCCCCTCCTGCTGGTGCTCGACGACTTTCACGAGGTCGCCGGCAATCCCCAGGTGCTGGCGTTCATGGACACGCTGCTCCGCCACCTCCCGACCCGGGTGCGCGTCGTGATCGCGACGCGCGTGGTCCCACCGCTCGGCCTGGAACGCATGCGCGCGCGCGGCGACGTGTTCGAGCTCAACTCGAACCACCTTCGGCTGGCGCGCGGGGAGCTGGCGCAGTTGTTCACCGACGTCTACCGGCGACCGCTCGGCGAGGAGTCGCTGAGCGCCCTCGAGCGCACGACGCTCGGCTGGCCAACCGCCGTGCATCTGGTCCACGAGTCGTTGCAGCGCTCGGAGCGCGGGACCCTCGAGGAGGTGCTGGAGGATTTCCACGCATCGAACCTCGAGCTGCACGACTACCTGTCGGCAGAGGTCTATGCGCGGCTCGATCCCGGCGCGCGCCGGATGCTCGAGCGCACCGCCGCCCTGACCCGTTTCGATGTCGACCTGGCGTCCACCCTGGCGGGCCGCGACGGCGACGCGCGGTCGCTGCTCGAATCGCTCGCGCGTCGCGGTCTGCTGCGCACGTTCGGCGCCGGCGCCCAGGCCTCGTACGAATGCCACGACCTGGTGCGGCGGTTCATCCGGCAGGAGATCGAAACCGGGGGCGGCGCCGTGGCGTGGCAGGCGCTCGAAGCCGACTCGGCCGAAGCACTTGCGGCACGGGGTGAGCCGGAGCGGGCGCTCCGGCATTTCCTGGCCGCCGGACGCGTCGCCGATGCCGCCGGCATCCTGCGTGACCTGGGTCCCCCGCTCCTTGCGCAGGGGCGCGCGGCCGCGCTCCTCCAGTACCTGGATGAGCTCCCCGAGGAGTTGCTGCGCGCCGACGCGGCGCTCGCCGTGACGCTGGCGGACGCGCGCCGGGCGCTGGGGAAGTGGGACGAGGCCGAGACGCTCTATCAGGACGTGCTGGAGCGCTGCCGCGAGACCGCCGACCGGCGGCACGAGTGCATGGCGCTCATCGGTCTCGGCAAGGTGTTCAACCTGCGCGGCCGGAACGAACAGGTGCTCGGCATGGCGGAACGCGGGCTCGCTTTCGGCCTGGATCTGGGAATCGAAGTGCGCGCACGCCTGCTCCAGATGAAGGCGGGCGCCCACTTCTATCTCGGCCAGTACCGGGCGGCCGTGCGCGTGCTCGACGAGGTGCGTGCGCTGCTGCCGCCGACCGCCGACCCCGAGCTGATCCTGCCGATCCTGCACAACCTGGCCGGCGCCTACGCGGCCCAGGGCCGCTTCCACGAAGCCACTCGCGAGTTCCGTGCGGCGCTTTCCCAGGTGAGGGGCACGGCGTCGCCGCGGGCGCCGCTCTATCTCTCGAATCTGGCGTTCCACCTGGCCGACCTCGGCGATCTGGCGGAAGCGCGCCGCGCGGCCGAGGAGGGACTGCTGGCGGCGCAACGATTCTCGAACCGGGCGCTCGAGACCAGCTGCCACGAAGCGCTGGCCCAGATCCTGGCCCAGGCCGGCGACCTGGACGGGGCGCTCGCGGCCCTCAAGCGCGCCGAGGAGCTGAATGCCGGTCTCAGGATGGAGGTCATCGCCCTCGATCTGCTGGTGCTGCGCGGGCGGATCTTCTGCGCGCGCGGACAGTACCGGCGCGCGGTCGAGTTCCTCACCGAGGCGATCGAGCGTCTCGCCGCGCGCCCGGACGCCCCGCAGCTCACCGAGTTCCGCGCGACGCTGGCGTGGTGCGAGCTGCGGGCCGGCCGCGTGCGCGTGGCGCGGGACCTGCTCCAGTCCCTCGTGCCACGCGCCGACGCCGGCGAGAACGACTACCAGCGGATGCGAGTGCACTACTGGCTGGCCGAGTCGCTCCAGGCGATGGGCGATCGGCGGAACGTGGATGCCCACCTCTCGCGGGCGCTCGAGCTGGTGCGGGAGCGCGGGTACCTCTATTTCCTGCGCGTGCAGGCCCGTGAGGAGCCGTCGCCGCTGCTCTATGCCCTGGCGCGCGGGATCGAGCCCGACACGGTCTCGGCGGCGCTGGTCGAGGCGGGCGTCGCGATCGAAGACTCGCTGATCGGGCTGCTGGCGGACGCACCTCCGGCCGCTGCCGAGGCCGTGGTCGCGCGGCTCGGCGAGATCGGCGGGCGCGCGGCGCACGAGGCGCTCGAGCGCCTCGGGGCCAGGCGGCGCTCACTCCAGCCCGGCGTGCGTACCGCGCGACGCCACATCGCCGAGCGCCTGGCGCGCGGCGCCGCCACCGCGATCGAAGCGGAAGCGGGCGTGCCGCGACTGGTTCTGTTCGGTCCGCCCCAGCTGCAGATCCAGGGCCGCGCGGTCCCGGCTTCGGCGTGGCGGGCGCAGCGCGCGTTCCACATGCTGGTCTTCCTCGCGCTCCATCCCCGGGGCGCGGCGAAGGAGGAGCTGCTCGAGCACTTCTGGCCCGGCCGACAGCTGGCGGCCGGCCGGCGGAACTTCCACCCGACGCTGTCGTACATCCGCGGCGTGCTGCCGCACACGCGGGAACCCGCGATCCTGCGTGAGGGCGAATACTACCGGTTGAATCCCGCCTACCCGCTGGCGTGTGATGCCTGGGAGTTGGACAGCGCGCTCGAGGAGGCACGTGCCGCGCGCGACGCGGGCGCCCGCCGACGCGCGCTCGAGCGGGCTGCGACGCTCGCCGCGTCACCGTTCCTCGAGGGGGTCTACGGGAGCTGGGCAGAGGCCATGCAGGCGCGCACGCGCGACCGGGTCGAGAAGCTGCTGCTCGATCTGGGCGCCGCGTGTGCGAAGGCGGGTGATCACGAGTCGGCGCTCGCGGGCTTCCGTCGCGCCGCGGAGCTGGACGAGTTCCGCGAGGCGACGCGGCTCGCCATGATCGAAGCCATGGTGCATCTGGGCAACCGCAGGTCGGCGATCGCCGAGTATGACAAGCTCAAGGGTCTGCTGCGCGCCGAGCTGGGCGTGGATCCGCTGCCGGAGACCGAGCGCGCGGTGCAGGCGCTGCTGGCGGGAAGCCGGTCTGACTTTGGGCGGGCGGTCGCAAGTTCGGCGTAAGTAAAAGGGGTGCAAATGGATACGAAGTTTGGTCAAGCTGGAGTCAAGGCCGGTGGGGTCCACTCGTCGCCGATGATTCCCCTGGGGTCCACCCGGAATCCTGTCGTCGTGCCGGCTCATGTCGCGCGGCGGTGCGAACGCGCCGCGGCGCTGCTGGTGCTCCTGTGCCTGGCGACCGCGCTCCTGTCGCCGCGGGTTGCCTTCGCCGCGCCCTTCATCTGGGACCAGGACGAGAACCGGATCGACGACCGCATCGGGACCGTGCACCTGTTGGGTTACACGCTGGCGTTCGAGAAGGCCGACACCCTGCTGCGCAAGCGCATCGATGTGACCCGGATCCCGGGCGGGCTCGCCTACGGCGTGTACGTGAGCTTCCTGCAGAAGCCCACGGACGCCGACCTGCTCGCGCTGAACGCACTGGGCATGCCGGTGCTGCACCGCTACAAGGAGATCCCGACGCTGCGGAGCGTCGCCACATTCGCCCAGGTGGAGGCGGCGTCCGCGCTCCCGGGCGTCGAGCGGATCGAGGCGATGCCGATCCTCTATCCGGTCGTGCGCGAAGGGGCGGCGAGCATCGGCGTCCGGGATCCGCAGGGACAGGTGTTCCCCACATGGAGCGGGATGGGCGGCGCCTCCGGGCAGGGCATCGTCGTCGCGATCCTCGATACCGGCATCAACGACGAGGCCGAGGGCGGATACCCCGGGCACGAGTCGCTGATCGGTCGCTGCCTCGGCGGCGCCGCGTTCACGCACGGCGACTCGACCCTCGACACGCCGAGGGATGGCAGCGTCAATCCGTCGGATCACGGCGGCAGCGCCACCCACGCGCACGGCACGCACGTCGCCGGCATCGTCCTCGGTTCGGGCGGTCCGACCGCGTACGCCGTGGGCGTGGCCCCGCAGGCGCGCTTCGTCGACGTCAAGGTGCTCAATGACCTGGGGGTCGGCACCGGCGTGGCGGAAGCGCTCGACTGGTGCATCCACAATCGTGCCCGTGACTGGGGGATCCCGGATCATCTGGGGATCGATGTCATCAACCTCTCGCTCTCCAGCCTCGACCTCACGGACGGCAACGATGTCGCCTCGCGGCTCGCGGATCGCGCGGTCCAGCACGGCATGGTGGTTGTGGCCTCCATGGGCAACGAGGGCCGGGGTCACTACGTGCCCTCCCCGGCGGGCGGCGACCGCGTGCTCGCGATCGGAGCGTTCGACGACCAGCGCACGCCGCTCAACGACGATGACCGGTTCGCCGTGTTCAGCGCCTATGGTCCGCGCGCGAGCGACGGGGATGGGGATGCCGCCGACGAAGCCAAGCCGGATCTCCTGGCGCCCGGGGTGGCGGTGCTCTCGGCGGACGGCAACCTGTCCAGCGACGGCGCCCAGTACCAGCGTCTGAGCGGCACGAGCATGGCCGCGGCGTTCGTGAGCGGGGCGGTCGCGGCGCTGCGCTCGGCCTATCCCTCGCTCACCCCCGCGCAGATCGCGTCCGTCCTGCGGGCCACCGGTTACCGGCCACTCGCCGGCGTTCCGGTCGGCGAGGGCGGTCCCGACCCGGGCTGGTACTCGCCCGTCGGCTTCGGCGCCGTGGACCTGCACGCGGCGCTCCTCGAGTTCGCCCAGCCCGGGCGCTCCCAGGTGCGGCGGCTCGAGCTGCGCGGCGATTCCAACCAGATCACCGTCACGCTGCGCACGCAACGCGAGTTTGGGGCCGCGTCCTTCGTCTTCGAACGTGCCGACGAGACGGCCGGGATGGCGGGGGCCTTCGCGCCCGTCGATTCGGCGCCCGCGACCGGCGACCCCTCGATCGCGGACGGCACCAACCTCCAGTCGTATGCGCGGATCTGGAACGTCCCCGGCCATGAGCGCGGCGTGCCGTTCTGGTATCGGATCTCCTACACGGAAGGCGGGGTGCGATACGACGGCCCGGCGAGGCGCTTCGTGAGCCCGATCGGCGCCCCGGCCGCGACGGTCGAAGTGACCATCGTCCACAACGCCTACGACAACGATGTGGATGCCTCGATCGAGGTGGGCGCTGCGTCCAGCCCGGCGGGGGACGCGGTCGGCTCCGCGCCGCCCGCCCTCATTTATCCGTTGCCGGGAAGCGGCGCCGCGGTCGCGAGCGACTGGGTGACCGGCACCAGCTCGGCCGGGAACATCGCCTGGAGCTTCGCGATCGAGATCCCCCAGGGCGTGGCGAGTGCCTACCTGCCTCCCGACCCCGGCGAACCCTGGCGGCTCCGGCTGACGGAGGGAGGCTTCCTCAACCGTAGCGGTCGCATCACGCAGTATCGCGTGATCTGGCACACACCGGGCGGCGACCAGATCTTCACGGGCGGTCCCCTGCCGCGCCAGACGTTCGAGGGCGTGACGGTCTACGCATCGGCCCCGTCATCGGTGGTCGGCGTGGATCCGCCCGTGGTCGGGCCCGAGATGCGCATCGGTCCCAACCCCCTGCGCGGCGGCGCGACGGTCACCTTCGCGCTCGGGTCCGCTCCAAGCGATGACCTTCGCGTATTCGACCTCGCCGGACGCGAGGTGGGACGGTCGAGCTTCCGGGACGAACGCGGCGTCTGGCGCACGCAGTGGAACGCCAACGACCGGGATGGCCGCCCCCTTGCCGGCGGGCTCTACTTCGCTCGCGCCGGGACCGCCGGCGTCGCCCGGCTGGTCGTGCTCGGAAGGTAGGCCGCGCCCACGAGGCGGACTCCTCAGCACGTCCGACCGGAGTGCGTCTCGTCCCAAGTCCGTAACGCCATCACCGACTTCTAGTTACGCATCGCGGCCGGCGGTGCATCCATGCCGGACCGAGCCGGGAGCGCCCCGCATCGAAGGTGCTGGTCGTCGGGCATGCCGTTGCGCGACAATCCGCCTGTCTTCCCAACCCTCCCTCGAGGTCATCCCATGAATGTGCGCAACGTCGCCCCATCAATCCTCGTGCTCCTGGTCGCTGCCTCGGCGGCGTTCGCGATGAGCAGCGAGCCCAGGGATCCGCCGCCCCCGAATCCCAGCCAGTCCGGCGTTCCGGGCACGAGCGGGACGGGGACGATGTCGTCCACACCGCGGCAGGAGGCCGAGCAGAGCTACGCGCTCGCCTATGAGGAGATCGCCAGGGCGAGGAAGGACATCGAGGACGGCAAGGCCAAGAACGCCGAGAAGAAGTTCCGGCGGGCGCTCGAGCGCTGCGAGAAGGCGGTGGCGTTCGACGAGCGATACCACGAAGCGTGGAATCTGCTCGGCTACACGGCGCGCAAGACCGGCGACTACGACAAGGCGTTCAAGGCGTACGAACGCTGCCTCTCGATCAAGCCCGACTACGCGCCCGCCCGCGAGTACCTGGGCGAGGCGTGGCTCGAGAAGGGTGATGCGAAGAAGGCTCGGGACCAGATGGTGTGGCTCGAGCGTCTGGGCGCGACCGTCGAGTTGAAGACGCTCAAGACCAGCTACGACGCGTATGTAGCGGCGCACCCGGAAGCCGCCGCGCCGCCGGCGACGGCGCCGATGCGCGCGGATTCGGCATCCACCACGGGCGGTTCCGCCGGCCACTGAGTCTGCTGAAACGATCGAAGCACGACGGCCCCCGGTCGGATGACCGGGGGCCGCTGTGTTGGGGCGACGGCGTCGCTCCGCGCGCGGGCTACTTCTTGTCGGGCGTCGCCGGCGGGCTGGGGCGCTGTTCCATCGGGGGTGCGTTGGGATCGACCATGGCCGCTTCGATCTGAAGCGTGATCGTTACCTCGTCGCCCAGCATCGTGCCGCCCTTGTCGAGGATGCGGTTCCACACGATCCCGTAGTCCTTACGGTCGACCTTCGTGGTGGCCTCGAAGCCCGCGATCGTGCGCGGCGGGCGGCCGCCCATGGCGATCTCGCCGACCCCCATCAACGTCGCCTCGAGGGTGACCGGCTTCGTCACGCCGTGCATGTTGAGATCACCGTAGATGAGGAACGACTTCTCCGGACCGGGAACCACCTTCGTGCTCTTGAACGTGATGGTCGGGAAGCTGTCGGCCTGGAAGAAGTTCGCGCTCCGGAGATCGCCGTCCCGACGCTCGTTCTCGGTGTCGATGCTGGCGGTCTGGATCGTGACCTCGACGGACGAGGCGGCCAGGTTCTTCTCGTCCAGCTGGATCGTGCCGCTGAACTCCTTGAAACGGCCGGGCGTGCGGCTGAAGAAGTGACGCACGTTGAACCCGACCAGCGAGTGGCCGGGATCGATGCGGAACGGCCGCGGCTCGGCGGCGGCGGCAGCCGCGGTGACGGCCATCATGAGGACGGCCCAGAGGGGGATTAGTCGTCTCGACACGGGCGGGACTCCTTTCGATCTGGTGAGAGCGAGGTCAGCTGCTCCGACGGTGGAGCGGATCCAAGGGCTTCTGCGGAGCGGCCGGGAAGGCGATCAGTGTCCGGTCCCTCTCCCCAACGGGAACCGACTGGTTTCGATGCCCAAAATGGGAGCGCGGGGCGATCGCGACCACCTTTTGACGAGGGCTTGACCGCTGGAGGGCGAACATCGCCCGCGTTTGTGGCCCCGGCGGTGAATCGCTAGCATCGGCGACCGTGTCCGACTTCGAGAAGACGCCGCCCGACGTTCGCGACCTGCTGGGCAAGCGCATCAGCCAGCTCGGGCTCAGGCTCGAGGGGTCGCCGGTGGAGCGCTACGTCCAACAGCTCCACCGCGAGCTCAGCCGCAAGGGTCTGGTGCGATTCAAGCCGGTCTGCTACCTCACTGACGAGTGGGGCTGCCCGGACGGCCAACCGGTCATCGGCATCCCGTTTTATCTCGCCGACCCGCACCTCGCCCGGCTCGAGCGCGCGATGAACGACCTCGAGGACGAGCGCGAGATCATGATGTACCTGCGGCACGAGGCCGGGCACGCGTTCAACTATGCCTACCGGCTCTTCGTGACCCCCGAATGGCGGGCGCGCTTCGGTCCGTACAATCGCCGATATCGCGATCACTACCGGCCGATCCCGTTCAGCCGCAAGCACGTGCGCCATATCGCCGGCTGGTACGCGCAGAAACACCCCGACGAGGACTTCGCCGAAACCTTCGCCGTGTGGCTCACGCCGGGTTCCAACTGGCGGCGCAAATACCGGTGGTGGCCGGCGCTGACCAAGCTGCGCTATGTTGACCGCGTGACGCGCCGGGTCCGCGACCAGGACCCGGTGGTGTCGACCGGCGACTTCGACATCACCGTCGAGGACATGAAGCTCACGGTCGAGCAGTACTACCGCCGCCTCATGCGTCAGAACGGCGCGGCGGTGAACGTGGCGCTCGAGACCGACCTCGCGGACATGTTCATCATGCGGGGCCGGCGCCGGAAGGGCATCCGGCCGGCCGCGGACCTGGTCGAAGCGAGCCGGCTGGCGTTGACGGACAAGATCACCTATTGGACAGGCGTCAAGCGCCCGGTGGTGCGGACGCTGATCGAGCGTATCATCCGGACCTGCCGGGATCTCCAGCTCTTCGCCGAGGTCGGGCGGGAGGCCGAGTATCTGGTCGAGTTGACGGCGTACGGCACCACCCTGGCGATGAACTACCTGACGCGAGGGCGATTCGTGAAGAAGTGACCGGCGGCCCCAGGGGATGGGGCCGTGACCCCAACAGCGAGGATCGCGATGGCCAAGCTCCGGATCGGCGTGCTCTACGACTACTGGTGGGACGAGGATGAGGAGCGGGTCGAGGGGGAGCGGCCGAAGAAGAAGTCACCCGACCAGGACATCCAGGAAGTCTACGAGGCGCTCAAGAAGAACGGCCACAATCCGGTCTACGTCCGCCTCGACGGCACCCGCGAGAGCCTGATCGACCTGGCGCGCTCCCAGACCGATCTCCTGTTCAACCTGGTGGAATCCTTCGCCGGGGACGACAGCCAGGACACCAACATCGCCGGCTACCTCGAGCTGCTGGGCCGCCGCTTCACCGGCGCCGGCTCGAGCGGCCTCTATCTGGCGCAGGACAAGACGCTCGCGAAGAAGATCTTCACCTTCCACGGCATCCACACGCCGTACTTCACCACGGTCTATCGCGGCCGCATCGAGCACTCGCACGACATCCAGTTCCCGGTCATCGTGAAGCCGGCCCGCGAGGACGGCTCGATCGGCATCCAGTTCGGGGCGGTATGCACGTCGATCAAGGAGCTCATGGAGCGGATCGACTACATCCATGCGGAGTTCGACAGCCCCGCCCTGATCGAGGAGTTCATCGAAGGGCGCGAGCTGTACGTCGGGGTGGTCGGCAACGAGAAGCCGCAGGCGCTGCCGGTCGTGGAGATGGACCTCTCGAAGCTCCCGGAGGGGACGCCGAAGATCGCCGGGAGCGAGGTCAAGTGGGAGGTGGACACCGAGGCCTACAAGGCGACCAAACCGTTCTTCCCCGAGGACCTCGAGGAGGCGACGGTGACGCGGCTCCAGGAGACCGCGGTCCAGGCGTTCACCGCGCTCCAGCTGCGCGACTACGGGCGGATCGACTTCCGCCTCGCCACCGACGGCACCATCCACGTGCTCGAGGTGAACCCGAACCCCTACCTGCTCACCGGCGCCGAGTTCGCGATGGCGGCACGGAAGTCGGGACGCTCCTACAACGCCCTCATCGCCGGGATCGTGGACTCGGCGATGGGGCGTTACGCGACGGCGGGGTAGGGCCCCCGGCCCGAGGAGTTACTTCCCGGCCGTGGTGTCGGCGGGCGCCTTGGCCGGCTCGGCCTTGACCCAGACCGGCGCCTCCATGACGGCGCCGGTGGCGCCGACGATGACCTCGGCGGTCTGATCCTTGCGCGCCATCTCGGCCGCGTACTTGATCACCGGGACCGGCAGCTTGGCCACCTTGCCTTCCTCGATCTCGTACAGGGTGTTGATCCACTCGAGCCGCCCCAGCTTGGCCCCCCTGGCAGCCTTCCGGATCGCCTTCATCGCCGGCGCCGGAATGTCCTTGGCGGCGATCACCAGCGTGGACTCGATCATCGTGCCGTCGTGGACGATGTCGGTCTCCATCTCCCGACCGCCGGAGCGGAACTCGAAGTCGTAGACCGTCATCCCGTTTTCTTCGGCCGAGGTCAGCTTGTCGATCGTCCCGGTGGGGAACGTCTCCTTGAAGGTCTTCGCGACCGGCTCGGGGAGCTTGTCGGGATCGACCGGGTTCGACAGCCCCGCCGCCGCAATGAACGTCAATCCGACCAGCACCAGCATCAACCGCCTGAGCCCGAATCGCCGCAACATGCTTACTCTCCTTACCCTGGGGGGTCCGCCAACCGGCCCTGGGGCTGCCTCCTGGAGGGGCCCGTCCGCGCCGGGTGGATAATGGTATCCCAGCTTCGGACGGATTGGATAGTCCGGTCTAGCCGGTCCGGTCTAGCCGGTCTAGCCGATCGTGGCCGGCACGGGCTCGTCCTCTCCGCGCGAGATGACCACCGCGGCGGCGAGATCGCCGGTCACATTGAGCGTGGTCCGGCACATGTCGAGGAACCGGTCCACCCCGAGGATCATCCCGATCCCCTCCGGCGGCACCCCCACCATCCCGAGGATCATCACGACCACCGGGA
>JBKJXJ010000455.1:0-4349 GCA_046716125.1 Candidatus Eiseniibacteriota bacterium | reverse complement strand
CGAACTGGATACTCAGTCCGTAGCGGGTCGGACGTCGCGGGCCGCGCCCGCCCGGCAGCCCTGGCGCAGATGTCATGTCGGTCCCGGGGCTCGGAGCATCGGCCAGCGCCGCGAGGGCGGCGGGCGCGGTGGGAGCGGCCTCCCCGGCCGTCTCCGCGATCGTCGCGACGGCGTCGGCCTGCGTGCGCAAAGACTCCGCCATCAGCGCATGCGCGTCGGCCACACCCCCCGCCCGGCCGATCGGCAGCTTGCGCTGCCCGCCGGCCTGACGTTCGACCAGGGCGCCGAGGAGCGGGAACTCGTCCGCCAGCTCCACCAGCACGCGCTCCAGGTCGCGCTCGACCGGCCGCGCAGCGCGGCGTCGGGTCTCCTCGGCGTCGTCGCGAGCATCGCCCCACGCGGCGAGTTGCCGGCCGATCGCCTCCTGGATCGCCTTGCGGAGCGCGAGGTAAGTCGCCCCGCGCGGCCCGGTGCGGATGAAGTCGGCCTTGCTCAGCGTCAGGCACTCGGCCAGCGCCGGCACCTCGATCACCCCACCGATCAGCTCAGGGGTGGCGGGGTTCACTCCCAGCCAGTCCCAGCCGCGCTTGATCACCTTACCGAGCGTGCTGATCGCGAGGCCGCGCATCTCCTCGGGCAGCGGCGAGGGTTCACGGGTCAGGTAGCCGATCGCGGCGGGCTTTCGCTTGCGCCCGATCCGCACCGCGAGAGGTGCCATCTCGGTCGCCCGGGCGTGCGTCCGGCCCAGCCCGAGGCTGTTCACCTCGAACCGGATCGTCCCGCGGTAGTGCTCGACCAGCAGTTCATCGAACTCGGGCTCGAGGAGCGGCTGGTAATGCCGCCGCAGCGCGCCTTCGATGAACCCTGCGTCGAGCAGCGGCGAAAGCGGATTCGTCAGCCTGAGCGTCACGGCCGTGCCGCGCTCGATCACGAGCCCGGGCGGGGTGATCCACTTCCAGGGCGCCTTGTGGCGCGACGACAGGTGCCAGCGGGTCGCCACGTGGCTCTTGCCGCGGCGCGTCTCGGTCAACACGTCCTCGCACAGGAGCAGCCCGAGCTTGATGCCTACGCCAGCGAAGCCGATCCCCTCGCCACGCGTCTTCGTGCTGGAGGCGATGTCGTGATAGCGCGCGAGCTCGCGGCGCTGCATCCCGGAGCCATCGTCCACGACGGTGAGGGTGGAGAGGGCGGGCTCGGTCACGACGCGGATCAGGCCCGCTCCCGAGTCGAGGGAGTTGGCGACGATCTCGGTGAGGATGGTCTCCTCCAGCGCGCCGGAGTAGGCGTCGCGCAGGTCCTCGAGGAGATGATGGAGATCGACGCGCGTCTCACCCATGCCCGCGATCCCCGGCCTTCGCCAGCGCCTTCGAGTAGAACTCCACGATCTCAGGTCGCTCGAGCCCCACGGCCAACTGCCGGACCAGCGGCTCAAGGTAGGACAGATCGAGGCGTCCGGCCTGACGCATGATGACCCCCTCGACGTCCACCGCATCCTGCATCCGTTCCGAAGACAGCTTGTGGATGAGCAGGTCCTCGGCGGAGCAGAGCTTGATGGTGCTTCCGCCGAGCTCCACGGCGACCGCTCGTCGCAGCGCCGCGGACTCGTAGGGAAGCGCGGCGAGGATAAGATCGACGTCCACGCCGTTCTGGGTCTGCAGACGCACCAGGCGATTGCGCCTGGCGAACTCCAGCGGATCCGGGACGGTGATTCGAAACGACTGGGCGAGATCCGCGATCAATCCGGGGAGCGCGGAATCCTCGATTTCCAGCGTGATGTCCACATCGCGCGTGAACCGCTCGACTCCCCAATAGAGATTGGCGAATCCACCGATCGTCATGTAGGGGAGCCGCCGATCGTCGAGGAAAGCCGCCATGTCGAGCATCGCGGCCTCGAGCGTGGTCATGCCTCGAGCCGGGCCCGGGTCAGTGCCGCTCTCAGCGCGAGGATCTCTGCAAGGTGCCGCTCCCGCCTCACCTCGGGAAGCTCGGGTGTACCCAGCCGGGCCGCGAACTCCCAGGCTTCCGAGAGCCAGCGGAGCGTTCGGCCATAGTCGGGCTCCCTGTTGCGAAGCTGCTCGGCCTCCCAATGGTTCACGCGCTTGAGTGCCTCGAGATACTCGCGCCATGCCGGGTCCATCGCGTGCCTCCGAATGATCTGTCCGGGGCCAGTCTAGCATCTCGACCGGCGCCCCCGAACCCGTCTCGGGGGACGGGTTTGGCGGTTCCCTGAGTGCCCGGCGCGGGTGTATCTTCCGGACCGATTCCACTGAGAAACCCCGGAAGCCCCGGTGCCCGTGAGCCCGACTTCCTCCGACTCACGTTCCCCGAGGAGGTCACCCGCCATGTCGGGACCGCGCGAGCAGGCCGTGGTCAACGGCCACGAGACGGCGACCAGCGCCGGTGTCACCACCATCCAGAACTACATCGGCGGCCGCTGGGTCGCCTCGGATGCCGCACGCTTCGGCGAGGTGCGCAATCCCGCCAACGACACGGTCCTCGCGCGGGTGCCGCTCGGCGGGGCGGCGGACGTGGATCGCGCCGTTCAGGCGGCGCTCAAGGCCTACCCGGCCTGGCGCGCCACTCCGGCGGTCAACCGGCTGAAGCCGTTGTTCAAGCTGAAGAGCCTGTTCGAGGAGCACTTCGAGGACGTCGCGCGCACCTGCACCCGCGAGCACGGCAAGACGCTCGAGGAGTCGCGCTCCTCGGTGCGGCGGGCGGTGGACAACATCGACAACGCGCTGGCGATCCCGCAGCTCATGCAGGGCACGTCGCTCGAGGACATCGCGCACGGCATCGACTGCCACACCGTGCGCCAGCCGCTCGGCGTGTTCGCCGCGATCACGCCGTTCAACTTCCCGGCCATGGTGCCGATGTGGTTCCTGCCCTACGCGGTGGCGTGCGGCAACACCTTCATCGTCAAGCCCAGTGAGCGTGTGCCGCTCTCCCAGGTGAAGATCTTCGAGCTGCTCCACGAGGCCGGATTCCCCGAGGGCGTGGTGAACCTGGTGCACGGCGCCAAGGACTCGGTGGACGCCATCCTCGACCACCCGGGGATCGCCGGGGTGTCGTTCGTAGGCTCGTCGCCGGTCGCGCACTACGTCTACAAGCGCGGCGCCGAGAAGGGCAAGCGCGTGCAGGCGCTGGGCGGCGCCAAGAACTTCGTCGTGGTGATGCCCGACGCCGACATGGACCGGGCGGCCGCGATCTCGACCGAGTCGTGCTTCGGCTGCGCGGGCGAGCGCTGTCTCGCCAACAGCGTGGTGCTCGCGGTCGGCGACGCCTACGATCGCATCAAGCACAAGTTGGTCGCCGACGCGAAGAAGCTCAAGGTCGGCGGCGGCGAGGAGGCCGGCGTCACCATGGGCCCGCTCATCACGAAGCAGCACCGCGACAAGGTGATCGCGTACATCGAGCAGGGCCTGAAGGAAGGGGCCAAGCTCCTCCTCGACGGTCGCGCCTACAAGGACGCCAAGCATCCCGAAGGCTACTACCTCGGCCCGTCCATCTTCGACGAGGTCACGCCCGACATGGTGATCGGCCGCGAGGAGATCTTCGGACCGGTGCTGTGCCTCATGCGTGCCAGGGACTTTGACGAGGCGGTCGCCATCGTGCGCAAGCACGAGCTGGGCAACGCGACCAGCATCTTCACCTCGAGCGGCAAGTGGGCGCGCGAGTATCGCTATCAGGTCGAGCCCAGCATGCTCGGAGTGAACATCGGTGTCGCAGCGCCGATGGCGTACTTCCCGTTCGGCGGCGCCAAGGGCTCGTTCTTCGGCGACTTGAAGGCGCACGGCCGCGACGGTGTCGAGTTCTACACCGACAAGAAGGTGGTCATCACGCGGTGGTTCTGATGTCGCGCTGGGGGAGGGCGCCGGCCGCGGTCGGGACGGCGCTCGTGGGCGCCGGTCCACCGCTCAGGTGCGGACCCGAAATCGTTACCTGGGAGGGCACATGAACCCGATCGTCCGCAGCGTCCTCGCCGTCATCGTCGGCGTGCTGGTCGCGTTCGTCCTGATCGCGTGTGTCGAGATGCTCGGCATGCGGATCTATCCGCCCCCCGCGGGGATGGATCCGTCGAATGTCGAGAGCATCAAGGCGGCCATGGCGCAGGTCCCGCTGGGGGCAATGCTCTTCGTGCTGCTGGCGTACACCGTCGGCAGTGTCGCCGGCGGCTGGGTGGCGGCGCGCTTCGCCCCGAGCGCGAAGATGATGCACGCGATGATCGTGGCCGCGCTCCTGTTCGGCGCCGGACTCATGAATCTCATGACCATCCCGCATCCGAAGTGGTTCTGGGTGACGTCGAGCCTGATCTACTGGCTCGGCGCCTGGAGCGGGGCGAAGGCCGGGGG
>JBKJXJ010000454.1:0-8102 GCA_046716125.1 Candidatus Eiseniibacteriota bacterium | reverse complement strand
TGCTCCGTGCCCGGCAGCGCGCGCGCCGCGAGCGCGTCGAGCGGCCGCACCCAGAGTCGCGAGAGCCCGGCCGAATCCGCGGCGACGAATGCCAGCGCTCGTCCATCCGGGGAGATCGCGGACGAAGCCGCATTCCCGGACAGCCGCGCGTTCGGGGGTTCGGGCACTGTGAGGCGCGCCCGTTCCGGGCGATCGGCTCCGCGCCCGAGCGGGAAGAGCCAGGCGGCGATCGCCAGCACGAGCGCGATGGCCGCCACGCTCCACGCGAGCGTCGTCGCACCCCCGGCCCGCGGTCGCGCGGTCACCGCAGAGCCGGCCGAGGATGTCGGCGAGGACGCCGTCACCGGGTCGAGCATCCATTGAAGCTGCAGCTTCACATCATGGGCGGTCTGGATGCGATCGTCCGGGTCCTTGGCCAGGAGCGCGCTCACCAGGCGTTCGAGGGCGGGCGGGCTCAGCGGCGCCATCTCGCTCATCGGGCGTGGCTGGTCGCGCATGATCGCGGAGATCAGGCTCGCCTGGGTCGCGCCCTCGAACGCGCGCCTGCCGGTCGCCAACTCGTACAGCACGCAGCCCAGCGCCCACAGGTCGGCGCGCGCGTCGGCCTCCCTCCCCTCGAGCTGCTCGGGCGCCATGTACTGGAACGTGCCGACGATCGTGCCCTCGGCGGTCAGCGGCGCCGCCCTCGTCGGGGACTGGGTCATCATGCTGCCGCCGGTCGGGCCTTCCATGCCGGTCGCACGCGCGAGGCCGAAGTCCATGAGCTTCGCCCCGCTCTTCGTCAGCATCACGTTCCCGGGCTTGAGATCGCGATGGACGACCCCGCTCCGATGGGCACGCTCCAGGGCGTCCGCGATCTGGGCGCCGAGCTTGAGCACCTGCCCCACGGGGAGTGCGCCCTTCGCAAGTCGGTGCGCGAGGGTCTCGCCGTCGATCAGCTCCATCACCAGGTAGTCGGTGCCGTCCTGGTGGCCGACATCGTAGAGCGCGCAGATGTGCGGGTGGTTGAGCTGCGAGATGGTGCGCGCCTCGCGCTCGAACCGGGCACGCACCTCGGCTGTCGCGGCGTGATGCTGGGGCAGCACCTTGATCGCCACGTCGCGTCCGAGCCGCGTGTCGTGCGCGCGATAGACCTCGCCCATGCCGCCGGCGCCGAGCGGGGCGACGACCTCGTAGGGACCGAGACGGGTGCCGGGGGCGAGGGGCATTGGGGGAAACTACATCAGATGGCGGGGCGCGGAGGCCTCTACTGTCTTGTGCGGCACAGAGTCATACCGCACTCGGCGACGGGTCGCCAAACGGAGAGGACCCGATGGACCCTCGTCTCTCCATCAGAATCGCTTCCGCGACGAGGGTGACGGCTACGCTCAGCCCCGCTTGCCCCTCCGCTTGCGCTGCTGCTCCTTCTTCGAGCTCCTGCGCGCCGCCCGCAGCCAATCCACCGCGCCGGCCGTGCCCTTCCACGCGCCCCCGAGCTCTGCGGCCGCGAGCACGGCCTCCTCCTCGCTCCCGAATGAACAGCGACTCGGCAGCTCGTCGGGCAGCTCCGCGCTCCCGATCAGGTATTTCACGACATGGGGATTGCTGCGGATCGCCACCGCCAGCCGACGCTGCGACGTCGCGCCGTCTCCCTCGCCCCGGAACGTGAGCAGCGCTCGGGCGTATCCGAGCATCGCCGAGGGGTCCTCATCGAAGGCCGAGAGCACCCCGGCCGCCACGGCATCACGACCCATCCCGATCAGCGCCGGCACCAGCAGGAATCGCAGGCCCAGGTTGTCGTTCGGGTTCAGCAGCATAAGTTCCTGCCAGTGCTCGATCGCCGCCTCCCGGCCGCCCGTCTTCCAGAGGCAATCCGCGAGGCCAGCCCGCGCCCGCACGTAGGGTCGCGTCTCGAGGACGCCCCAGAAGTGCCCGACCTGCGTCGCGAACGGCTCAGCGCCCTCATCAGCCCCTCGACGAACGTGAGACGTGCGGCGTCAGCGGCCGGGCCCATCCCGGACGGCGCGTGGCAGTAGAGCAGGGGATAGGCATCTTCCGCGGCTCGCGGGAATCCGCGCTCCTCCCAGAGCTCGGCGTCCGGTACGGAGAGAAAGTAGATGGGCTCGAAGCACATGAGCCAGCGCCGGGTCGATAGCAGGTCCTGCGGTCCCATCTCGCCTGCCACCATGCGCGCGTGATCCCGCTGTGAACGGTGGAATCCGATGCCCTGCGTGACTCCGGCCGCGCCCAGCACCGTGAGCCACTTCATGCCGGCGTCGGGGACCTGCGACTCGACCCGGATCAGGTCCTCGTCGGTCAGGTGATTCCAGAGTCCTGCGCGGTGGAACGCCGCACCGGTTCGGTGTAGCGGGAACGATTCGAAGATCGCTCGTCAGGACGCTCCATCGGGGGAATCTACCTCAGATGGGGACGGCGGGCGGCGGGCTGCATACTCCGATACACTGTACCCTCCAGCTTGAATTGGACCGAATGCACACGACCTCCCAGGACATAAGGAAGTCGGATCGAGAGGCTCTGACCCCCTTTCTTAAGGAGGCACTCCCTTGCCGGTGTTTCAATCCCGCCGCGATATGCTTGACGCGAGTCCAGCTCCGCCAGTAGCTGAAGCGGAGGTGATGCGATGAGCTCCGGTCTCTTCTTCGGGCGCACGTACGATGATTTTCTGTTCCGCCCTCAGAAGGGGCGGGTGGTGTCGCGGCGCGACATTCGACTCGCGAGCCCGTTCAGCCGTGCGATCGCGCTCGAGCTCCCGATCGTATCCGCCAACATGAACAGCGTGACGGAGGCCGGCATGGCGCGGGCCATGGCCCTGGAGGGCGGCCTCGGCATCATCCATCGCGGTATGTCGATCGAACTGCAGGCGCGCGAGGTCGAACGCGTCAAACGGCGGTACGGCTGGGTGGTCGAGGCACCGCTCGGGCTTCCCCGCACGGCGACGATCCGCGAGGCACGCGAGTTCATCCGCCGGCACGGAGTGACGGGCATCCTGATCGAGGACGCTCCGGGCAGTCGCGTCCTGGTGGGGCTCCTGTCGAATCGGGATCTGCCGTGGATGGACGAGCGGGATGGCGATCCCGTCGAGCGCCATATGACCCCATTCGAACGACTGCACACGGCCCCACCCGGTGTGAGCCGGGAAGAGGCCGAGCGGATGCTCTACGACAACCGGATCGAGAAGCTCCCGCTCGTCGACGATCAGCGACGCATTTGCGGGCTCATCACCAAAAGCGACATTCTGCTCTCACGCGAACGGCCGGAGTCGACTCTGGACGCCAAGGGGCGACTCCGTGTCGGCGCCGCGATCGGGGCCCACGGCGACTTCCTCGAGCGCTCCGCGGCATTGCTCGAGGCGGGCGCGGACGCGCTCATCGTGGACATCGCTCACGGCCACTCCGAGATCATGGAGCGGGCGGTGCGGGCGCTTCGCGGCCGGTTCGCTGACGCGGAGCTGGTGTGTGGAAACGTGGGCACGGCCAAAGGTGCGCGGTTGATGGTCGACCTCGGAGCCTCGGCCATCAAGGTGGGCATCGGCCCTGGCGCCGGATGTCGCACGCGGCTCGAAACGGCCGCGGGCGTTCCGCAGCTTCAGGCGGTATACGAGGCGTGGAGCGAAGTCGGCGACGAGGTACCGATCATCGCCGATGGCGGCGTGCGCTTCGACAAGGACGTGTTCCTTGCGCTCGTCTGCGGCGCCTCCACCGTGATGCTTGGCAGCATGCTCTCGGGTACCGACGAGGCGCCCGGACGCGTGATCGAGGACCCCGCGACCCGGGAGAAACGGAAGATCTACCGCGGGATGACTTCGCCGCAGGCCGTGTTCGATGCGCTCTACGAGGCGGGCGACGACGAACTGGACCAGGCCCTGGAGACTCCGGCCGAGGGACAGGAGATGCAGGTGCCCTACCGCGGCAAGGTGGGCGAAGTGCTCCATCGCATCCGAGGGCACATCCGATCGGCCGTGAGTTACGGAGGCGAACTCGCGCTCGCCGACCTGAGAGACAAAGTGCTGGCCGACCCCGCCGCGTATCTGATCCCGCTCTCGGAGGCCTCGCGGCGCGAGTCGTACGAGCGTTGATGCCCCACCATGTGGATGCCGTTTGTTGCCCTCAAAGTTCCCATGCGGTCCCGCCCGCCCCCTTGCGTCGACTCCAAGGACGTCCGCGCGCCGAAGGGGTCAATTCTGCTCATCCGGCCATTCTGCAATAGCAGTAGACGAACTCCTGCTCGCTGCCCCACGGAGTCTGGTGAGTCTCCGTTGAGCTCGAAATCTTCCTGAACGGGGCTCCGAACTCGGCATGCAGTTCATCGGAGCCGTAACGAACGACCTCCAGACCACTGCACCGTTCCGGGCCGGATGGGCCGAATGTGGCGACGACGATATGGCCCCCGGGTTTGAGCGCGTGTCGGACGGTGTCCACGTAACGGCGCCGGGCGTCCTGCTCGAGCAGAAAGTGGAACACCGCCCGATCGTGCCAGAAGTCGAAGGAGTGCTCGGGCAATGCGACGCTCGTGATGTCCGCCGTCATCCATGAAACGATGTCCCCGCGCGAACCCAGCCGCGCCCTGGCACTCTCGATCGCCCGGGCCGAGATGTCGAGCACCGTGAGGTTCGAGTAGCCGTGCGCAAGGAGATCGTCCACGAGCGTGGATGCGCCACCGCCGACGTCGACGATCGCGGCATCTTTTGCCAGCCCCGCCTGTTCGATCAGTGACAACGACCGGCCAAGGTGAGGCGCGTACCAGCTCACCTGATCCGGGGCCTGCTTCCTGTAGACCGTCTCCCAGTGCTCTTTCTCGGTCATGCCCGCGCTTTGGATGGTGGGATGCCAGCCGCCGTGGTCATCTGCGCCACGACGCTAACACAGCGGGCGCGACGGGAGTCCTTCGGGCGCGCTAGATGAGTGGGCGAACTCACTCGGGGTCAGGGGGTGCCGGCAGCCGCTGGCGTGAACCGCAAGCGCATCTCCTTTGGCCCTCGCAGGAATAGCCCGACATCCGGGGGTGCGACGCCATGCGCGTACCGGATGTCCCGCATGGCGTTGCGCAGTTGGTCATTGCCAGAACGGGCGCACCGCGTCCTCGAAACGCGGGTGCGTGCGGACCGAGTCCCAGAACGGCGAGGCGCGCGACCACAGGATGAGCGGGTCGCGCTCGGCCATCGCTCGATCCACCGCCCGCATCGCCTCCTCGGACAGCCCGGCGGCGCCCGCGGCCGTGGCCAGCCAGAACGGCGAGACGAACTCGTGGCGGGAGCGCCCTTCCAACTCGTCGCGAACGGCGCGCGCTTGCGCGACCTGCCCGGCCTTGCCGTAGGTCCACGCCAGCAGTCCGAGCACCCACTGGTGGCGTCCGGACTCCGCGAGGATCGTGGGGGCCAGCGCGATCGCGTGATCGCATCGGCCGATCCAGGCGTGCCCCCTCATCAGATTCCACTGGGAGAAGAACGAGTCGGCGTCCATGCTCACGGCGCGCTCGGCTTCGACGAGCGACTCCTCGTGCGATCCACGCATCCCGAGCATGTACGAGTTCATGCCGACGACCCACGAGTTCAGCGGGTCGTCATCGACCGCACGCCGGGCCTCGGCGCACGCTTCGGCCGACGAGATCGCGCCGCGGATGTAGCCCCAGAGAGCGCGTTGCGCGCGGGCGCGCGAGTGGCGCGGGTCGAGGGTCAGCGCGCGTTTCCAGTGGGTTTCGGCCAGCGCGAAGTCCCACTCGTACTGCTCCTCGACACAGGCCAGCGTCGCCCAGGCTTCCGCCTGGTCCGCGTCGATGGCGATCGCCTGCTCGGCGAGATGCTTCGCCTTGACCATGGCTTCGGCGCACGGGGCCGCGCCGAACGTCGCCAGCAGTCGGTACGAGTCCGACAGCAGACCCAGCGCCTCGGCATACCGGGGATCGAGCGCGACCGCCTGCTCGATGCACTCGATGGCCGGGCGCAGGAACCGGCCCCGCTTGGCGTGGAGCGCGCGTCCGCGCATCAGGAGCTCGTACGCCTCGAGATTCCTCGTGCCCGCCCGGCCACGGATCCGCTCCGCATCGCCGTGCAGCGACACGCGCAGGCGGGTCGCGATGGCATTCGCGATCTCGTCCTGCAGCTCGAAAACGTCGGTCATCTCGCGATCGTAGCGCTCGGACCAGAGCTGGTAGCCGTCGGCGGCGTTGACGAGCTGAACGGTGATGCGCAGGCGCGCGCCCGCGCGGCGCACGCTGCCCTCGAGCACGGTGGCGACGTCGAGCTTCTCCCCTACCGTGCGCAGGTCCTCGCGCCGGCCCTTGAACGCGAAGCACGACGTGCGCGCGGCGACGCGCAGCCCGTCTAGGTGCGAGAGCGCGTTGAGGATCTCGTCCGTGATGCCGTCGGCGAAATACTCGTCGTCGGCGCCGCTCAGGTTCTCGAACGGCAGCACCGCCACCGACTTCTCGCGCGGGGTCTCGCCCTTCGCGGTGCCGCTCGCGACCTCGGCCAGCTCGAGCCGCACGTCACGGATGTCGCGGGGCCGCTCGTCCGCCTGCTTGCGCAGGCAGCGCTTGAGGATCTCACGGGCCCGAGGCGGCGTGCCCGCGGGGAGCAGCGCCCAGTCGGGCTCGCGCTCGAGGATCCTGGCGAGCAGGTCGGTCACCGTGGCGCCCTCGAACGGCGCGCGGCCCGCGAAACATTCGAACAGCACGCACCCGAACGACCACACGTCGCTGCGCCGGTCCACCGGTCGGCCGCGCGCCTGCTCGGGGCTCATGTAGGCGGCGGTGCCGAGGATGGTCCCCGCCACGGTCGCGCCGGCATGGATGGCCACGGTCGGCGACTGCGAGAGGTCCGGTCCCGACGCCGGGACCGGGTCGGTCTTCGCGAGCCCGAAGTCGAGCACCTTCGCCGCCCCCGCCGGGGTGATCATGACGTTGCCGGGCTTCAAGTCCCGGTGGATCACCCCGCGCTCGTGCGCGGCTTCGACCGCCGACGCGATCTGGACGCCGATGGCCAGCGCCTCGCGGGGGGCCAGCGGCCCGCGCGCGAGCCGAACGGCGAGGGTCTCACCCTCCACCAGCTCGAGGACGAGATGAGGGACGCCGTCCTGCTCCTCGAGGCCGTGGA
Organism: Candidatus Eiseniibacteriota bacterium; assembly: GCA_046716125.1. Classification (GTDB taxonomy): domain Bacteria; phylum Eisenbacteria; class RBG-16-71-46; order RBG-16-71-46; family RBG-16-71-46; genus WS-11. Next base: position 1,012 of record JBKJXJ010000454.1, on the reverse strand, counting down.
TCGTGGCGATGTTGGGGTGCGAGAGCGACGCGAGCGTCTGTGCCTCGCGCTCGAAGCGCGCCAGGCGCTCGGGGTCCCGCGAGAATGCCGCCGGCAGCGCTTTGATGGCCACGTCGCGCCCGAGCCGCGGATCCCGCGCCCGGTACACCTCCCCCATGCCGCCCGCGCCGAGCGGGGCGACGATCTCGTAGGGGCCGAGGCGGGTGCCGGGGGCGAGGGGCATCGGCGGAATCTACATCAGATGGACGATGCTCGAGGCCCGGACGGCGTGAACCCAGGGATCATCCCTAGAGGGAGTCCCCCGCCGTCGGCTCGACCAGCCTCGCCCGCACGATGAAGCGCTCCGGCGCGCGACCCACGAAGAGGAACGGATAGCAGGTCACCAGGGTCAGGGAGGGCGCCGCCGTCGCGTCGAGCACGTCGACTCGGCGTGGGCCGACCACTTTGCCCCACTCCACCATGTAGGTGTAGGTGCCCTGCAGTGTGTCGATGAGGATGACATCGTTCACCCGCACCTCTCCCAGACCACGCAGGAAGCTGTCGCGGTGCCCGGCAAGGGCGCAGTTGCCGGGTTGCCCCGGGAATGCGGTCGTCGAGATGTGTCCCACCGCGCGGTCGAGCTGCGCGGGCTCCGTGCCCTCGGCGATCAGCGCTGAGATCCCAAGCCGCGGGATCTCGAGGCGGCCGAACACGCCGCTCTCGAGCGTCACGGGGCTCCACGGCTCCTTCGCTAGCAAGGGCTCGGGCGCGGGCGCATCGGTGCGCATCCCACCCAGCCGTGCCGACTCGAACCGCTCCGTTTCAGCGGTGCGGAAGACGCGAGCCTCGGTGTCATGCTTGAACCACAGCCCGATCAGCATGAGCCCAATGATGATCAGGATCTTTTCCGGCCATCGGAGCGCAGGATGCTTGTCCATAGGACCTCGATGCTCCTGAGGAAGCGTGGGCGGAGCCCCCCCGGCGCCCCCCCCGGGGCCGTCCAGGGGGGGGCCCCCGGGGGGCCGCCGGCGCC
>JBKJXJ010000453.1:0-5468 GCA_046716125.1 Candidatus Eiseniibacteriota bacterium | reverse complement strand
CGCTCGAACGCCGCCCCCAGCCAGACGCCATGGCCGGCGCCTCCATGGCGCAGCCGGCCCTCGCTGCGCACGGCGCGTCGATCGAACGCAGCGCCACGGTCGAGCATGAGGAGGCTGCTGCGAGCTTCGAGAGCCATCTGCTGAGTAAGGCCGACTCGAAGCGTGCCGGTCCCGCGGCTGCCATAGGTCCTGGCGCCGTTCACGAAGGTCGCGCCTCCGACGACATCGCCCCGCGCCATGAGAATGGGCAACGAGCCCTGCCGCGACGGCGTCGGGTTCGTGCCCAGTCGTTGCGTGGCGCCGGGGCTGCCGCTCACCGGCGGGCGCCGATCGCCGCCCGGCGCGCGCAGCCGAGGCGCCCACTTGCGCTCCCGCATCATGGCCGCGCTGGCCGGCGTCATGCCGCGGGCGATGTCCTGCTCGATCCGCTCGCGCATGCGCAGCATGTCGGCATCGAGCGCGCCCGCCCGCGCGACCGCCAGCACGGCGGTCGCCGCCGCGTCGCCGGGAACCCTACGCGCCATGAGGTCGGCGAGCACGACCAGCGGCACGACCAGCGGCTTCCCGGGCCGGGTCTCGCGCAGTCGGGTCAGGGAGTCCGCCGGCACTCCGGCGAGGATCGCGCCGGCGCCCGCGACGAGCTCGTGCTCGCTCGAGGATCGGCCCAACGCCGCGCGCGCCCCGCTCAGCGCGGTGAGCTGGGCGCGGACCGCGGCGACGATACGATCGGACGATGCGCCCTTGGCGTCGCCCTCGAGCGCCTTGGACACGAGCGGCTCCGTCGGCAGGCCGTCGGTGCGCGCGCCCTCCACCAGCCGCTCGACATCGGCCGCGGTAACGGGGTCGAGGCGCGCAGACAGTCGCGCGTCGGCCTCGCCGGTCGCGGGGCACAGCATCCCGATGATCGCGAGCAGGACCCGCAGTCGCCTCACGATGCCCCCGGCCCGTTGACCACGACGATCGAGTTGACGCCCCCGAATCCGTCCGCGGGCGCGAGCGGCGCCATGGGATCCGCCACCCAGCGCACGCCATCCACGACGAAGCCATAGACGTGCCGTCCGCGCTCCAGCGGGACCGATACGGTCCAGGTCCCCGGGGACTCGGCGCGCCGCATCGGCGTCGCCTGCCGGTCCCATCCATTGAAGTCGCCGACCAGCGTGACCCCGCCGGCTTCCGGCGCCGTGAGTTCGAACCGCACGATCAGGTTCTCCGCGAGGTTTGAGGGCGGCACGCGCATGCCCCCGATATGGTTGGGGCGTACGCCGGAGGCGGGATCCAGCGTCCGCCCGATCAACGCCACGCCCGAGACGGCCACCAGCGCGCATGCCGCGGCCAGAGCGACACGCTGAGGGGCCAGCGCTTTCCCCCCCTCCGTGAGGCGCGCCCAGAGACTCGTTTGCCGACGCGGGGCGGGCATCTCTGCGATCCGCTCGAGCAGGCGCTCGCGCGCGCCGGGGCTCGGCGCAACGGTCCGGCGGTAGGCTTCCCCCACCTGCCGCCCGACTCTGGCCTCGTGATCCTCACGCATCCCGTTCACCCTCGAGCAACGGTCGCAACGCCTCGCAGGCGCGCTTCACCCTCATCTTGAGCGCCGACACCCCCGCGCCGGTGATGGCACTCATCTCGACGTACTCCAGTCCCTCGCCGTACTTGAGCACCAGGGCCTCGCGCAACAACGGCTCGAGTGAGTCGAGCGCCGACTGGAGCGCGTCGCGCAGCCCCGGGTCCTCCGCCGGCGGGGTCGGTGCCGCGTCGTCGTGCTCCTTGCCATCAGCGACGATGTGCCGCAGCTGGCGTTGCCTGTGGCGCCCCACGCTCCGGCACCGGTTGACGAGGATGCGGTAAAGCCAGCCCCGGAACGCCTGTTGTTCACGATAGCGCCCGAGCGCGGCGTACGCACTCAGAAACGTCTCCTGCAGCGCGTCCTCCGCGTCGTGGCGGTTCCCGAGTGCGGCACGCGAACCGCAGGCAGTCCCCCTCATAGCGGTCGACGAGCACGGTGAATGCCCCGCCGTCCCCCGCGAGCACCCGGGCCACCAGCTCGGCATCGTCCATGCCTGTGGGGTACAACGCCATGACCGGCCGCCGGGTCACATCGAGCGGGAGTCCAAGGATCCGTGTCATGGGGGGACTACCCCGAACGTCGGGCGCGGGTGCCCGGCTCGACCCGCCGCTCCCCGGAGCAGGGGCCGATGCGCTATCGTAGGAGGCCGTCGAGCCTGAGGCTCATCCCCGGCTGACCACCAGACCCCAGGGCCATCGATCATGTCGAAGCTCCGCACCCTCGCGATCCCAACCTCGATCCTGGCGGTCCTCGTCGCCGGGGTTCCGGCCATCGCACAGAAGCAACCGTCCGCGCCTTCGGGTCCCGCGATCCAGCTGGTCTCGACCATACCGGTCGAGAGCGCGATCGGCGATCCCTCGATGCCGCAGGCCGCCGCGACCTGGGTGGAGATGATAGACGCCGCGACACGTTCGCTCGAGCTCGAACACTTCTATCTCTCCCACTGGCCGGGCGAGCCGTCCGGCCCGGTGATCGACGCCATCGGGCGCGCGGCGGGGCGCGGCGTCCGGGTGCGGCTCCTCCTCGACGTCCGGTTTCGCCCGACCTATCCGCAGCCCGCGGATTCCCTGTCGCGCGTCCCCGGGATCGAGGTGCGCTGGATCGACATGAAGAAGGTCTCGGGCGGCGGCGTCCAGCACGCCAAGTTCATGGTCGTGGACAGCGAGCAGCTCTTCGTCGGGAGCCACAACCTCGACTGGCGCGCCCTCAAACACATCCACGAGCTCGGCGTGCGCGCCCGGGACCAGCGGGTCGCGGGGCTTTACCAGCGCGTGTTCGAGTACGACTGGGAGGTCGCAAACCCGGACACCAACGCGGCGCCTGTCGGGCCCATGGGCCGCATCCCCCAGGCCGTGCGGGACAGGCTCCCCTTCAAGGTGGCCCAGGCGGCGGGCGACACGGTGCGCGTGTGGCCCACATTCAGCCCCATCGGTCACATCCCGGACTCGCTGTTGTGGGATCTCGGCCACATCGTCCGGCTGCTCGACTCGGCTCGCAGCGACGTGGTCCTCCAGGCGCTGACGTACGGATCGGGGCGCGGAAGCGAACGCGACTCGGCCCTCGACCTCGCCCTGCGGCGCGCGGCCGCCCGCGGCGTCAAGGTCCGGATGCTGATCTCCGACTGGGAGGCGGACAACGCCCGCATCCGTGATCTCCAACGGCTCTCACAGGTGCCAAACGTCGAGGTCAAACTCTCGACCGTGCCCGAGTGGAGTGTTGGCTACATCCCCTTCGCGCGGGTCGAGCACTGCAAGTACATGGTCGTGGACACGCTCACGACCTGGGTCGGCACGAGCAACCTGGAGCCCGACTACTTCCACACCTCGCGCAATGCGGCGCTGGTGATGGAGAATCGTCCACTGGCCCTGCAGGCCAGGAAGATGTTCGAGACCGGCTGGCGTTCGCCGACGGCGCAGGTGCTGAACGCGACCGAAACCTACAAGTCCAAGATCCATCGCGAGACTCCACCGCCGGGGCGCACGATGTACGGAAAGTAACGCCGTCGCCTACGGCCCATCCGGATCTCACTCATCACCGAAAGGAACGAGCACCGTGTCGAAGCGCCATCTGCCCATGATCGCCGTACTGCTCTGCGCCGGCCGGCAGATCATGGTCCAGGGCGTGGTAACGATGCTGCCCGCCAAGGAGGCCGAGGCGCACCAGCACGCCGAGCCGGTGGGCGCGGAACACGAGTGCCCGGCGCCGAGCTTCGTGATCTCGACGCAGGGCGCGGAACTGGTGGCGGCGAAGAAGAGGTAGATCCACGCGACGCCACGCTCCCCAAAGGTCGCATCTCCCTGGAGGAACCATGAGGACGATCAACCGATTCGTGGTAGCGCTGGCCGCGCTCGTCTCCCTTGCCCTGATCGCCGGCTGCAAGGACACCGTGACGATCAAGACCCTGCTCGACGATCCCTCCCGGTACGACCGGAAGAGCGTCCGGATCGCCGGAACGGTAGGCGGCAGCGTCGGGGTGCTCGGCCTCGGCACCTACCAGATCGACGATGGGACCGGCACCCTGCGCGTGGTGAGCAAGGGGGGCGGTGCGCCGCGCGATGGAGCCCGCGTGGGCGTCGAGGGGGAGTTCCGCTCGGCGTATACGCTGGGCGCCGAGACCATGGCGGTGCTGGTCGAATCGCGCAGGTTCTCGGAGTAGCCGAGCCCCTGCCGACTACTCGAGGACGACCGCCTTCTTGATCACCGCTCGCGCGCCCTGGATGAGACGCACCAGGTAGACCCCGGCCGGGAGGCGCTGGCGCAGCTCGACCGTGTAGGCGCCGGCTCCGGACGCGGCCAGCGCCTTTGATGCCACGCGTCGTCCCGCGATATCCATGAGTTCGAGGGCGACCGGTCCGTCGTCGGCGAGGGTGAACTGGACCCGCAGCGCTCCGCGCGCGGGCTGTGGGCTCATGCCGACGATGGCGAACTCGAGCGGTGACGATGGCAGGACAACCGCCTCCCTCCCGATCGATGCATCGGGCCCGAAGGGCGCCGCCTCCCCCGCCGCCGATTCGACGACCGCGGTGTGCCCAACGCCCGGGTCCGCCGGCCCCGCGCTCATCACCTGAGGGAGCCCACCGAATTCGATGTGCAACAACGCCGCGCCACTCGCGTCCGCTTCCTGCGTGCGCGCGGTCCGCTTCCCGGTGCCGGTGATGATGAACGCCATGGCGTTCCCGCTCGACCAGCTCGGCCGATCCACGATCTCCTGGACGACCGCCGAGAGATCCGACGTGCGCTGCGCGGCCCCCGCCTCCCCGACCACGGTCCAGGGCGGCGGCGCCCAGCTGGCGGCGGCCGTCGTGACGGGGCGGGTGGAGATGTTGAAGTCGGCGAAGGTGAAGGTTGTCGGATCGTCGGCCGCCTGTCCCCGGAGCACGAGATCCGTCGCCTCGCTCTGGGTCGCGTCCGCCTTGAACTGGATGTACGCGCCGAGGATCGTGGCGCCGTTCGGGATCGCGACCGACGTGAACCGGAGTCCCACGATCTGGTCCCCCGAGTCGTACACGAGGTCCAGCCCCAAGGTCTTCCTCACGATCTTGCCGTCGTCGCGTTCCTCCGCGTCGTCGCTGCCGACGGCGATCCGTCGCTCCACCGGCGGCGGCGGCGGCAGGACCGTGATCATGACGATGTCGGATGTGCTCGCGGCGCCATCGTTCGCCGTCAGCCGCAGGAGGTAGACGCCGGCGACAGTGAAGGATGCGCGCGTATCCACGAGGCTCGGATCCTGGAACGTGACAGGACCCGGCCCGCTCGCCGCGCTCCAGACGGTCGAGACCGCGGCCGGCGGGTCGGGCTGGCCATCATCGCTCACGGTGCCGTCCAGGACGGCCTCCGACGGGATCATCAGGGTCTGGTCCGCCCCGGCGTTCACCTCGGGCGCCCGGTTGCGCACCACCAGGAC
>JBKJXJ010000452.1:0-4490 GCA_046716125.1 Candidatus Eiseniibacteriota bacterium | reverse complement strand
GTGCTCTCGCTGGCCCCGCCGCCCGCGCGCGCCCCGGGCCGCATCATCGGGCAGGGTGTCGAGGCGGTGCCCGAGCTGGTGCGCGTGCTGCGCGAAGAAGCGAAGGTGATCTGATGGCGATCCTGGTATTCATCGAGCATCGCGACGGCAAGGTGCGGGCGGTCTCGCGTGAGGCGCTGGGTGAGGCCGTGCGTCTGGCCGCCACGCTCGGCGGGCCCGTGGTCGGGGTGTGCGCCGCTGCCGCCGATCCGGGCCTGGCCGCCCTCGGCGAGGCCGGCGTCTCCGAGATCCTGCACGCGAGCCACGAGGCGTTCCGCCACTACGAGCCCGCCGGATACGTCCGGGCGGTGGTCGCGGCGACCGAGAAGGTGAAGCCCGCCGCGGTGCTGTTCCCGGCATCGTCCCAGGGACGCGATCTCGCGCCGCGCGTCGCGGCCCGGCTCGGCGTGGGGCTGGCCGCCGACTGCACGGCGCTGGCGGTCGAGGGCGGACGACTCATCGCCTCGCGCCCGGTCTACGCGGGGAAGGCGGTCCAGCGCGTCACGTTCAGCGGCGCTCCCGCGATCGTCTCGCTGCGCCCCAAGGTGTTCGCGCCGGCGCCCCCTCAGAACGGCGGGGCGCCCGCGGTGACCCCGCTCGCCGCCGAGTACGACGCCGCGGCGGCGCGCTCGCGTGTGCGCGAGGTCAAGGCGACGAGCGCGGGCAAAGTGGATCTCACCGAGGCCGAGATCATCGTCTCGGGCGGACGCGGGCTGCGCGGGCCCGAGCACTTCGACATCATCGAAGCCCTCGCCGCGGCGCTGGGCGCGACGGTCGGGGCCTCGCGGGCGGTCGTGGACGCGGGCTGGCGGTCGCACGGCGACCAGGTGGGGCAGACCGGCAAGACCGTCTCGCCCAAGCTCTACGTCGCGGTCGCCATCTCCGGCGCCATCCAGCACCTCGCCGGGATGTCGTCATCGCGCTGCATCGTGGCGATCAACAAGGACGCGGACGCGCCGATCTTCAAGGTGGCGGATTACGGCCTGGTCGGGGACGCGTTCGAGGTGGTGCCGGCGCTCACCGAGGCGGTGAAGAAGCTCAACGCGCACGGCTGACGCCGGCGCGGCTTGACCCTGTCTGGGGCGCTGCGTAGGGTGCGCTCGCCGGGTGTGGCAGGGGTTTCAAGACCACGGGACGAGACATCGAGAGGAGCATCCAGACTCCATGAGAGAGTACATCCCGGTCCTGCTCTTCCTGCTGGTGGCGATCGCGTTCGCCGCCGGAACCATCGGGCTCTCCAGCATCATCGTGCCGCGCCGCCGCAACTCGGTGAAGATGTCGGCCTACGAGTGCGGGGTGGAGCCGGTGGGCGACGCCCGGGAGCGCTTCTCGATCAAGTTCTACCTGGTCGCGGTCCTTTTCATCCTGTTCGACATCGAAGCGGTGTTTCTCTACCCGTGGGCGGTCGCGTTCAACCAGCTCGGGCTCTACGGGCTGATCGAGATGGCGCTGTTCATCGTCATCCTGTTCGTGGGCTACGCGTACCTCCTGAAGAAGCGGGCGCTCGAGTGGGACTGACGAGGCCGGCTTGCGCGCGGCCGGGGAGGATCTGATCGTGGCGGACCCCAAGGTCGAGAACCCGTTCCGCGTGCTGCCGGCGCCGCCGGCGCCGCCACCCGTTGCTCCGGCCGCCGGCTCCAAGGCCGCAAGCGGACCCGTGGACCCCGATCAGGCGCTGCACGAAGAGGTCGAGCGCGGCCTGCTCTTCACCACCGCCGGCGGGATGATCAACTGGGCGGTGAACCAGTCGCGGGCGAACGCGATCTGGCCGCTCGGGTTCGGGCTCGCCTGCTGCGCGATTGAGATGATGGCGATCGTGGGCCCGCGCTTCGACATCTCCCGCTTCGGCGCCGAGGTGTTCCGCGCCTCCCCGCGCCAGGCCGACCTCATGATCGTGGCGGGCCGGGTGAGCATCAAGATGGCGCCGGTCGTCCGCCAGCTCTACGACCAGATGCCCGATCCCAAGTGGGTCATCTCGATGGGCGCCTGCGCCTCGTGCGGCGGCGTGTTCAACAACTACGCGATCGTCCAGGGCGTGGACAAGATCGTCCCGGTGGACGTCTACGTGCCGGGCTGCCCGCCGCGGCCGGAGGCTTTGATCCACGGCATCATGAAGCTCCAGGAGAAGATCCTCGCCTCGCCGGTCGAAGTCGGCACCCTCACGTTCCAGCCGATGAAGAAGAAGCAGCGGAAGGGCGCCGCCTGATGGGCGCTCCGGTCGAGGCCCCGGTCGCGGCACCCTCCAGCCTTCGCCCGGATCAGGTGGAGCACAGACTGCGCGAGCGCTTCCCCGACGTGCCGTTCCGTCGTCAGGAGGGCGAGGCGGTCCGCGATCACACCCTTTACCTGCCGGCCGACCGGCTGGTCGAGGTGTGCGCGTTCCTGCGCGACGATCCGGGACTCTCGTTCACCATGCTCTCCTGGGTGGGCGGCGTGGACCTCCTGCCGAGCGATCCGCGGTTCGAGGTCGTCTACCACCTGCTCTCGATCGCCCACAACGCGCGCTTCGTCCTCAAGGTGCAGGTGCCCGAAGCCGATCCGCGGGTGCCGACCGTCACCGGCCTGTGGCCGACGGCGAACTGGCACGAGCGCGAGACCTTCGACTTCTACGGGATCACGTTCGACGGACACCCCGACCTCACCCGCATCCTGCTCCCCGACGACTGGGAGGGCTGGCCGCTCCGCAAGGACTCGCCGCTCGGCTACCAGGAGGTGGCGTTCACCCACAACACGCCCGGCCGCACGGTCCCCGGCCCCGACCTGACGGAACTCAAGCCCAAGAAGGTGACGTACCGTGCCCACTGAGACCATGACCCTCAACATGGGGCCGCAACACCCCTCCACGCACGGCGTGCTGCGGGTGGTGCTGGAGCTCGATGGCGAGACCGTGGTCAAGGCGAAGCCCATCATCGGCTACCTGCACACCGGGATGGAGAAGCAGGCCGAGTACAAGACCTACACCCAGTCCATCCCGCAGACCGACCGGATGGACTACCTCGCGCCCATGTCCAACAACCTGGCGCTCTGCCTGGCGGCCGAGAAGCTGATCGGGATCGCGGCGCCGGCGCGCGCGCAGGCCATCCGGGTGCTCCTCACCGAGCTCACGCGCATCAGCGCCCACTGCGTCTGGCTCGGCACCCATGCGCTCGACATCGGGGCGATGACCGTCTTCTTCTACTGCTTCCGCGAGCGCGAGAAGGTCCTGTCCATCTACGACCAGGTGTGCGGCGCCCGCATGACGGCGTCCTACTTCCGGGTGGGCGGACTCTCGTCGGACATCCCGTCCGGGTTCCTCGACCGATGCCAGAAGTTCGTGGACGAGATGCCGAAGCACACCGACGAATACGAGACCCTGCTGTCCAGGAACCCGATCTGGCTCGGGCGCACGAAGGGCGTGGCGCCGCTCCAGGCCAATGATGCGGTCGCGCTCGGCTGCACCGGGCCCATCCTGCGCGGCTCGGGCGTGCGCTGGGATCTGCGCAAGGCCCAGCCCTATTGCGACTACGACAGCTACGACTTCGACGTGCCGGTGGGCACCGTCGGCGACGCCTACGACCGGTACGCCGTGCGCGTCCAGGAGATCAGACAGTCCACGCGCGTCGCGGGACAGGCGATCGCCAGGATCCGCGCGCTCGGCGAGAAGGGCGAGTACCGGCTGCGGGACTTCAAGTACGTCGTGCCGCCCAAGGAGGAGGTCAAGACCTCGATGGAGGCCCTGATCCACCACTTCAAGATCGTCGCCCACGGGTTCTTCCCGCCGGTGGGCGAGGCCTACCAGGCGATCGAGGCCCCCAAGGGCGAACTGGGCTTCTACTTCGTCTCGGACGGGACGCCGCGCCCCTGGCGTATGAAGGTGCGCTCGCCGTCATTCGTGAACCTCCAGGCACTGCCCGCCATGATCGAGGGCCGCATGGTCGCCGACGTCATCACGGCGATCGGGAGCCTCGACATCGTCCTCGGAGAGATCGACCGATGAGCGCGCAGCGTCGAATGTTTTCAATGGGACAATCCCTGACGATGCCCACCGAGGCGGCGCCGGAGCTGACCTGGCCCGCCGCGCGGCGGGCCGAAGTGGACGAGGCGCTCTCGCACTATCCCAACAAGCGCTCGGCCGCGCTGCCCGTGCTGTGGATCGCGCAGCGCGAGTGGGGCTGGATCCCGCCTGCCGCGATGCGGCTCGTGGCACGCACGCTCGACCTGCCGGAGCCCGAGGTGTTCGGGATCGTCACCTTCTACACCATGTTCAACCTGAAGCCGGTCGGCCGGCACCATCTTCAAGTCTGCATGACGCTCTCGTGCTCGCTCATGGGCGCCGACCATCTGTTCCGGCACCTGGAGGAGAAGCTCGGCGTCGGGCACGGCGAGACCACCGCGGACGGGCGTTTCACCCTGCGAAGGGTCGAGTGCCTGGCGGCCTGCGGCGGGGGACCGTGCATGCAGGTCAACTTCGA
>JBKJXJ010000451.1:0-9183 GCA_046716125.1 Candidatus Eiseniibacteriota bacterium | reverse complement strand
AGGTCCCCGACGTGACGCGCCGGAGCGTCGGGCGCCCCGTGCGCGCTGGCCGAGGGATTGAAGTGGCCGCCGGCCGAGGCGGCATCCGGCGCCGAGCAGTCGCCGGTCTCGTGGATGTGGAACCCGTGGTCGCCGGGGGTCAATCCCGAGAGATCGGCGATGATGTGGACGCCGCCCGCCTCCTGGGTGAACGCCACCGTCCCGCGCACGGTGTTGCCCGCCGTGGGGCTCAGATCCGCGACCGCGGTGATGGCCGGGGTCGGATCCGGCGGCGCGGCGGCCGTGTTCTCGGCCGGCGGACCGCTGGTGCATCCGATGAAGACGAAGCTGACGGCTAGAGCGGCGAGCGCGGTGAGGTGCTGCTTACGCATGGACGCCTCCTTGGGCTTTGCCCTGTGTGGTCGGTGAGATTCCGGCGGAATGATCGTAGGCGGTCGTGATGCAGGTCGCGGCGGGGGACCCTCCATGGCCCCACCGCCGCGTGGTCTCGAACGCTTGGGGACGCGGGCCGGATGCGCACCGTGCATTCCATGCACGCTGCGATCCGATCGAGTTGCCCGCGTCCGTATCGGGTCAAGGGGCGCGCCCCGTGTGCGGCTCCGAGCCGATGGGATGCCGGCGGTAGGCGGACTGCTCCTCCGGCCCGCCCAGCCAGACGCCGAAGACGAGTCCGTAGACGAGATGGCCGACCAGCGATTCCAGGACGATTCGGAGCCCGCCGGCCTCCGAGCTGAACATCCCGCCGCCGGTCGCGGGGACCACGATCGCCTGGGAGACGAGCCACAGCAGCGCGCCCCAGGTCAGCCCGCGCAACACCGGCCCGCCGGCCAGGTACGGGTGGAGGACTCTCGCGTAGAGCACCGGCATGATGAACGCGCCGATCAGGTAGTACACGGCGATCGCGAGGATCCAGCTCAGACTCAGCATCCCGACCAGCATGCCGGCGATATCCGATGGCCCACCGGTCATATAGGGCGAGACGAAGTAGATCATGAACGTCACGATGGTGGTCGCGATGAATCCGGCCAGGCACGCCCTGGCGATGTTCGCCTTCATGGGAGCCTCCTAACGTGCGCCATCGCGGGCATCTCCTGCCCTTCACCGGCGCGGTCCGGCTTGCACTCCCCATGCCACCCGCATCGGAATCGTGTCCCGCGATCGCGCCGCGGGCGCATCAGACCGGGGGCCCGTTCGACTAACCGGGGGCGGCGGTTGGGCTTTCGGCCGGGCCCGGGATGGACTGGAGACCGCGCCGCGGCCAGGCCTCCAGACGAATGTCCTCGAGCCATCGCGTGCACGGTTTACACGGCGGGGAAGAACCGACACGCGCGTCCGGCCGAGGCGAGGCGGCCGACGCTCCTCGCACATCACTGTCGCTCAGGCGACTACGCCTTTCCTCGGGTGAACGGCACGCATTCTGCGACACGCTGGACCCGGCCGTCGGAATCACACGGGGCGCAGTCGCCCCATCTGAGGGGAGCGACATCATGACCCACCAGGGTCTGACGCACGTGGTAGCCGACGCGAAAGACAGCATCATCGGAACGGTCAAGGGAGCCAATGAGCGCGCCGTCGCGGTCGTGGATGCCGTGAGCGACATCATGGTGCACACGCTGCGCGGCACGAACGCGGCCGGGAGCGAGCTGATCACTCTGGGCGCGGCCACTGTGACCGGCGTCGTACAGGGCGTCGCCGAGGTCGGGGCGGACGCGGGGGACGCGGCGCGTTCGATCATGGTCGGCGCACTGCGCGGCACGCGCCACATCGGCATCACCACGATCGCGGCGGTGAGCGCGAATGCCGCGGCCATCGTCCGCGCCACCGAGGAGGTGGGCGGGAACGTCGGCAACGCCGCGAGAGGCTCCGTCGAGGGCGCTATCGATGTCGCCCGCGAGCTGGGGATGAGCGCCGAGGACGCCGCATCCGCGGCGGCCGCCGGCGCGCTCAAGGCGGCCAGCGCGATCGGGTCGACCGCCATGTTCCAGGTGCGAAAGGTGCTGGTCGGCTCGATCTCCGGCATCCGCGTCGCGCTGAAGTCTCCTTACCTCCCTGAACAGGCGTGACGGGACCGGCGTGGTCGCGAGATCCAAGGGCTACCCGGTGGTGTTCACGCCGAAGACGGTGCTGGTGTTCACGGTGAACGAGAGCCTCGCGATGCGGTGACCGGTCAACCTGCGAGGCGTGGCGATGGGCGCATGCGCGGAGGATCGTGCCGCCCCGCGGATGGGGAAAACGGACCCCACGCCGGGCGGCCGTGGCGCCCGCCCGCTTCGCAGGGCCGGTCCTTCACCCGGGCGCACGGGGTCGGTGGATGAATCCGCCGGCCCTGTGCGTTCGGGGCATTCCGCTCACGATCGCCGCTCCGTACTCGATTGCCGATTCGACTCCCATCCACGCACGTCCTACCGGCCCGTCATGGCCGACGTCAAGGTTCAAGCAGGACGTGTGGCTCCATCCCCTTGCCCCGCCTCGACGGAGTCACGCGCAGCCGAAGGCGAGAGTCGTGGCACCGGCATTGCTAACGCCGGTCGGGGTTCGCCGGCGAACCTCACCAGGCTTCGACTGATCCACTCGCGGATAAGGAGGAATCATGAAGCGCATCACGTCATTGGTCCTGGCCATGCTGGCCCTCACCATCGTGTCGGTCACGGCGGCCCAGGCCCAGGAGCCGTACCCGCCGGGCACCACGGCACAACAGCCGAGCGGCACGGTGGACCCGCAAGCCACCACGACCGCCGATCCGGTCGAGACGACACCGTCGTCCGACCTGCCGGCCACCGCCTCCCCGATGCCCCTCGTGGGGCTGGGTGGTCTGGTGGCGCTCGGAGTCGGCACGTTCCTCAACCGTTCGCGGCGCAGGGCGTAGCGCGCGGACGACCCGACACCCGGCGCCCGCTCGTGGCGTCGGGTGCTCGGGGCTGTCCTCTGCGACATGGGTGATCACGGCAGGCGCGGGATCGGGCGCGGGCTCCTGCTGGTCGGGGCCGGCCTCCTCGTGTGGTGGCTCTGGGTGACCGTCGACGGCCTCGCGTTCCAGGCCACCGTCACCCGGCGTCTCGAAGCGCTCGGACGGCCGACCCGTTCGCGGGCGCTGATGGAGGTCGCCAGCGCGACGCGTCGCGAGGCGGGATTGAGCGGTGTCGTGGGCCGTATCGAGCTCCCACGCCTCGGGCTGAGCGCGCCGGTGATCGAGGGCACGAGCGGTCGCGCGTTGCGTCGCGGCGTGGGCCATGTCGAGCACACCGCCTATCCCGGCGAGCGCGGCAACGTGGGGCTGGCCGGGCATCGGGACACCTGGTTTCGCGCCCTCAAGCAGGTCGAGCACGGCGATCTCATCCGGCTGCGCACGCCCGATGGATCGTTCGCCTACGCGGTCGAGTCGTTCCGGGTCGTGGATCCTGACCGGGGCGATCTGCTGGCCGCGACGCGCCAGCCCCGGCTCACGCTCGTGACCTGCTACCCGTTCCACTGGGTGGGATCCGCGCCGCGCCGCTTCGTGGTGTTCGCGCGGCCGATCGGGCCGACGTAGGCCCCGCCCGTCAGGCCCCCGAGGCCGCCTCCCATACGCGGATGGGCAGGACGATGACCTGGATACCCGAGAACTCCAGCCGGCGCTGGATCGCGGTCGCGGTCTGGTTGTGGAGCGAACGCGTCAGCAGGTCTTCGCGCTGGAAGACGAGCTGTCCGACGAAGACGATCGGACGGCGGAACTCCTTGGTCACGTCCACGCAGACGTGTTCGAGCTCCTGGACGAGGTCGATGCCGAGCACACACCGGTACTCGGCGTAGAGCCCGAGCCGGCCGGCCAGATCCACGTACTTCGCGAGGTCGGTGCTGACCTGATCCTCGAGCGCGCCCAGCTCACCGATGCCCTTGAACTGCGCCGAGTCCACCAGGCCGACGCTGACGAACACCACGTTCCCGAACAGTCGCGGGAAGAGTCGCTGGACGGACAGCAGCGTGTGGACACCGAGTCCGTCATACCGTTCGACCAGCACGATCGCGGTCGGACCATCGACCACGAGCTCGATGCCCGCATCCCGCTGCGGCAGGGGGAGCTGGAGCAGCGTGTCGTCGAGGGATCCCATGTGGCGGCGCACCCGCGCGTAGTGGCCGCGGACCGCGAAGCACAGCGCGACGAACGCCGACGTCACGGCCAGCGTCACCCACCCCCCCTCGCCGAACTTGAGCGTGACGGTGATGACGAGGATGGTCCCGGTGACGAGGGCCCCGGTCGCCGTCACCGCGAGCCGGCGTCGCCAGGGTGTGCCGGCGCGCCGGGTCGAGAGCCAGTGGCGGGCCATCCCGGCCTGGCTCAGGGTGAACGTCAGGAACACGTTGATGGAGTACATGACGACCAGGAGCCCGACCGCCCCGCGTGTCCAGGCCAGCACCGCCACGGCCGCGAGGCCCATCGTCAGCACACCGTTCTGGGTCACCAGGCGCTCCGAGAGGATCTTGAAGCGCTTGGGGACCCACTCGTCCACCGCCATCGCGGCCAGGATCCGCGGGCCATCCACGAATCCGGTCTGGGCCGCGACGAACAGCAGCGCCCCTTCCGAGAGCAGCGTCAGCCCGACCATGACGGCGCCGGCGTCCCACCCGGCGATCCTCCAGCCCTGGGTGAGCTGCACCCAGAGCGAGGCGTTCAGCGTCCTGCCGGCCTCGAACCGCACGTCGTTCAGCAGGTAACAGAGCAGGATGCCGCCCGCCGTGAACGCGAGCGAGCACGCCATGTAGAACATCGTCCGCTTGCCGTTCTCGACCCGCGGCTCGCGCAGGATGCCGACGCCGTTGCTGACCGCCTCGATCCCGGTGAAGGTGCCGCCGCCCAGCGCGAACGCCCGCAGCATGACGATCCCCACGCCAAACGCGCCGACCTCGGAGACCGCCGCGTGAGTGTCCCGGGTGGCATCCACCACCAGGGAGCCGAGCCCTTCCGCGTGGCGGAGGATCCCCCAGGCGACCAGCCCCGCGTGCGTCACGATGAACGCGAGGAAGATGGGCGTCAGCACGAGGACCGACTCCCGGATCCCGCGCAGGTTGAGCACGATGAGCAGGGTCACGACCGCAAACTCCACGAGCAGCTTGAAGGGCTGCCACGCGATCGGAAGGAACGAGAAGATGGCGTCGCCCCCGGCGGCAACCGAGATCGCGACGGTGAGCACGTAGTCCACCACCAGCGCGCCGCCCGAGACCACGCCCGGCAGCGGTCCCAGCAGCTTGGTCGCGACCAGGTAGCCCCCGCCCCCGGTCGGGAACTGCTCGATGATCTGGCTGTACGATGCCGAGATCAGGAACACGGTCCCGATGATGGCGACGACGAGGTAGAGCGCGAGGTGCCGGTGCTCGCCGACCTGCCTGAAGATCTCCTCCGGCCCGTAGCTGGACGACGAGAGTCCGTCGGAACCGAGCCCCACCCATGCGAAGAACGCGATCAGCGCGAGATTGTGATGGATGCGCGGGTCGAAGGGATTCCGCGGCCCACCAAGCAGGAATGTCTTGAGTCGCGACGCCAGGTGGAGCCTCCGTCCGGACGAGATGGGCGGGCGGATTCGCCGGCCAGCACCTCGTCCGACAGGGATTGGACGTCAATCCCGGCTCAAGCGGGCGCAGGGAACGGAGTTCTCGGCATCAAGATTCCATCAAGATTCGTGCGGCGGAGACCGGGCGCGCGGTGGGCTTGCGTTACTATCCCGGCGCTCACCCGACCCGCCATGACCGACCCGCTCGCGTCCGCCCCGAAGCCAGGCCCGGCCCACGCCACACCGTTGGCCGGAGAAGCGCCGTGTCGGGAACTCTGGATGTCGACAGGCGGGGGCGCGGGCCGCGCGCGTGGCTGGGCCGGGTACGCGGGTGCCATCGCCGTGGTCGGCGCGTGCACGGTGATCGCGGAGTTGATGCAGCGCCGTCTCGACCTTTCGAACCTGACCATGGTGTACCTGGTCGGCGTCGTGGTCTCCGCGATCGCATTCGGCCGCGGTCCGGCGATATTCGCCTCGATGTTGAGCGTTGCGGCGTTCAACTTCGCGTTTGTGCCTCCGCGCTTCACGTTCCGTGTCGCCGACACCCAGTACCTCGTCACTTTCGCGGTGCTCCTGCTGGTGGCGATCGTCATCGCGACGCTCACCGCCCGTCTGAAGGATCAGCTCGATCGGGCGCGGCAGCGCGAGCTGCGCACCGCAGCGCTCTACCGTCTGAGCCACGATCTCGCGGCGCGCAGCACGGCCGCCGAGGTGAGGCTGGCCGCGGCCGCGCGGATCTCCGAGATCCTGGATACCCAGGTCGTCGTCCTGGCCCTGGACGCGGACGGGGCGTTGCGTGAGGCGCCCGGGAGCCCGCGATCGGACGTACCCGCGTGGATCGATCCGGCAGCCGCGCGGTGGGCGCACGAGAACGGCGAGCTGGCGGGGTGCGGCACGGCCGTCTTTCCGGGCGCCGCGGGCGTGTTCGCCGGCCTGCGCGGCCCGGCGCAGGGGCTCGGCGTGCTCGCGGTCGAGGCACGCGACCCGCTGAGGTTTCAGGATCCCGATCGCATGCACCTGCTGCGTGCGCTTGGCAGCCAGACCGCGCTCGCGCTCGAGCGCTGCCGCCTGGCCGGCGAGGCCGAGACCGCGCGTACGCAGGCCGAGGCGGAGCGCACCCGGAGCGCGCTGTTGAGTGCGGTGTCCCACGATCTTCGCACGCCGCTGGCGGCGATCACCGGCGCCGCCAGCGGGCTGCTTGACGCCGCGGACACCCTGCCGGAGGCGACGCGCAGGGATCTGGCCGACACCATCTTCAGCGAGGCTCAGCGGCTGAACCGACTGATCGCGAATCTGCTCGAGATGACGCGGCTGGAATCCGGAGCGGTGCGCGCGCGCAAGGACTGGCACTCGCTCGAGGAGATCGTGGGCGCCGCGCTCGGGCGGCTCGAAGCCACACTGGGTGACCGTCCGATCCGCCTCGCCCTCGCTCCCGATCTGCCCCTGGTCCCGCTCGACGATGTGCTGTTCGAGCAGGTGGTCTTCAATCTGGTGGAGAACGCGCACAAATACGCGCCGCAGGGGAGCCCGATCGACGTCTCGGCGGAGATCGAGGGAGGCGCGCTTCGCTTCGAGGTCGCCGACCGCGGACCGGGCATCGCCGCCGGCGAGGAGCGAAGGGTGTTCGAGAAGTTCTTCCGCGGCGCGGCCGGGGCCGGCCGATCCGGCGTCGGGCTCGGCCTTGCGGTGTGTCGGGGGATCGTCGAGGCCCACGACGGAACCATCGCCGCGGCGAGCCGAGCGGAGGGTGGTGCGATCCTGACCGTCCGCGTGCCGCTTGCGGGAGCGCCGCCGGTGGTGGAAGCGGAGATCCCCGACCCCCCCTTCGCGAGCGGTGCATCATGACGCCCGACGATGCCGCGGCCGCGCCGGTGGTCGTCCTGGTCGTCGAGGACGAGGCGCCGATCCGCAAGTTCCTGCGCGCGGGTCTGGAGGGCGAGCGCTACCGGGTGGTCGAAGCCGAGTCGGGCCAGGACGGGATCACCCAGGCCGCGACCCGCTCGCCCGACCTCCTGCTGCTCGACCTCGGACTTCCTGACCTGGACGGGCTCGAGGTGGTGCGGCGGGTGCGCGAGTGGTCCACCGTGCCGATCCTCGTTCTCACCGCCCGCGAACGCGAGGGCGACAAGGTGCGCGCGCTCGACGCGGGGGCGGATGACTACGTCACCAAGCCGTTCTCGATGCCGGAGCTGCTCGCGCGCCTGCGCGCCGCGCTGCGGCGCAGGGCCCGGAGCGACGCCGGCGAGACCGGCGTGGTGGAGCTCGGGGAGCTGCGCATCGATCTGCCCCGGCGACGCGTCACCCTCGCCGGAACCGACGTGCCGCTCACCCCGATCGAGTACCGCCTGCTCACCACGCTCGCCCGGCATGCGGGCCGGGTGCTCACGCACGAGGTACTGCTGCGCGAGGTGTGGGGACCGAAACACACGCGACAACACCATTACCTGCGTGTCTACATGGCGCAGCTCCGGCACAAGCTCGAACCCGATCCGGCGAGACCGCGCCTGCTCCTGACCGAGACCGGCGTGGGCTACCGGATGGCCGAGCCGGAGTGAGGCGGGGCGCGTCCCGGGCCTGACCCGACCCGGCTCGCCAAAGTGTCACCTGTCACCCCCGCGATGTGTGACCGTTACGTGTGATCGCGACCGATGCCGGCATCGCATCACTGCCCCGCAACGGGTTAACACCATGGCCAACCGGGAACGCACCTTGCTATAGGCGTCTAGCAGGAACGCCGCCCGCGGGCGGGTTCCCCCCGCCTTACCCGCGTTCTCCCGGGCGCCTCCGGAATGGATTTCCCGGAACGGCGTAGGGAGAGGCACATGAACGCTCACTTTCACCTCGCTCGGCGCGGAAGGCAGCCGCGCCCACAGCAGCCAAGAGCGCGCAGTGCCAGCGCGGTCTGAGCCGCCGGCGGCAGCCACCGCCCCGCGGTCAGGGCAGGGCTCGTGGCGGGCCCGGACTCCATCGCCGGTCCCGCCCGGCCCACGCGCCGACGCGCTCGTACCCCGGTGCGCGAGCCCGGCCGCGGAGCCCCGCGCCTCCCGGCATATCGATCCCCGCTGGTATCAGATCGCCATGCTGTCGGCGCTGCTTGCGTACGGCATGTTCGGGCTCGGGTTCGATCTGGACTGGGTGCATGTCGCGGGCGTGATCGGGGCGGCGCTCGGCACGCAACTCCTCTGCACCCGGATCTGGCGGCTGCCGCGGTTCGATCCGTTGAGCGCGCTCATCTCGGGCATCGGACTGTGCACGTTGCTGCGCACCAACGGCATCCCTCTCGCCATGCTGGCCGCGGCGATCGCCATCGCCAGCAAGTTCATCCTCCGCTGGCGCGGCAAGCATCTTTACAACCCGACCAACCTCGTCCTCGTGCTCATGCTCATCGCGGGCGTGGGCTGGATCTCGCCCGGCCAGTACGGGCACGTCGCGTTCGTCGCGCTGCTCATCGTGTGCCTGGGCCTCACCGTCGTGTGCAAGGCGGCGCGCAGCGACGTGACGCTGGCGTTCCTCGGGGTCTACGCCGCCATCCTGTTCGGCCGCTCGTGGTGGCTGGGCGAGCCGATGAGCATCCCGATCCATCGGCTCCAGAGCGGACTCCTGCTCCAGTTCGCGTTCAACATGATCTCGGACCCGCGCACCACGCCCGACTCGCGCG
>JBKJXJ010000450.1:0-2645 GCA_046716125.1 Candidatus Eiseniibacteriota bacterium | reverse complement strand
CAATAGCACAGGGTTGGGGCGACCGGTAGACGAGAGTAGAGGGCCCGCCGGAGGGGGTCTTCCGCTTGGTGCAGGCGTTCAGATTTGAAACCAAGGCCGCCGTGGTCACCGGGAGCGTCGTCTGGGTGCCCGACGATGGACAAGTGACCGTTAGCGGACCGGCGGGGCTCAGGGGCGCCGGATCGCCCCGCGCAGATTCGCGAGCGCCACGTGGGGATCGCCCTGGCGGAAGACCGAATGGCCGGCGACGAACACGTCGGCGCCCGCCGCGCGCGCGGTGCGCGCCGTATCGGGCGCGATCCCGCCGTCCACCTCGATCAGGTAGCGCCCCCCGTGCGACTCCCGCCAGGCGGCGGCCGCGCGGACCTTGTCGAGCATGTCGGCCATGAATTCCTGGCCCCCGAACCCGGGCTCGACCGTCATCACAAGAAGCAGATCGAGGTCGTCGAGATAGCGTTCGGCCGAAGCGAACGGCGTCCCAGGCTTGAGTGCGAGCCCGACCCGGGCGCCGGATTCGCGCACCGCGGCAAGGGTCGCTCCGACGTAGGCGCAGGCTTCGAGGTGGACGGTGATGAGATCCGCGCCCGCCTCGCGGAACGCGGGGACGATGCGCAGCGGCTCGTCGATCATCAGGTGCACGTCCACCAGCGCCGGCGTCAGCTTGCGGACGGCGGCGATCAGCAGCGGGCCGAATGTCAGGTTCGGGACGAAGTGGTTGTCCATCACGTCGCAGTGCGCCCAGTCGCGTGCCGGATCCACGAGCGCCAGCGCCTCGCCCAGCCGCGAGAAATCCGCCGACAGGATGCTGGGCGCGGCGATCGGCGGCGTGAGGGGATGCCGATCCTCGGCGGCCCGCAGCACGTTCTCGGAACGGGATGGCCCCGGGACTCCCGCGGGCCGTTTCGGATCCTGGTTCACGTGAGCCCCCTCAACGGATGATCCGGCCCGAGGCCGTGATCTGGATGACGTCCGCCCGCGTGATGCGCGCGCCGGGCGCCGGGATCTGGGCGACGATGGTTCCGACCGAGGTCTTCGCACCCGAGCGCTCGACGCGGAATCCCAGCCCTTCGAGCTGACGTCGGACGCTGGCGACCTCGCGTCCCAACAGCTCGGGCATGACGAAGCTCTCGCCACGCGCTCCGGTCGAGACCAGCAGATGGACGAGGGTGTTCCGCTGCAGAACCGTCTCCGGGCCCGGATCCGAGCCCGCGACCAGGCCCTCGCCGGCTTCCTCCGACGGCGCCTGGACGACGATGCCGGCCTGGAGCCCCGCGCGCTCGATCAGCATCCGCGCCGATCGCACCGATTCGCCGAACAGTTCGGGCACCGAGCTGAACTCCTCCCCCAGGCTCACCACGACCGAGATGCGCTTGCGCCCGCGCACCGTCGTCCCCGCGCCCGGCTCCTGGGCGATGACGAACCCGCGCGGTGCGGCCGGGTCGAACCGCTCCCCCGCGCGCGACACCTGAAGCCCGAGCGGCCGCAGCGTCTGCTCGGCCTGGTCCACGGTGAGGTTGGTGAGATCCGGCACCGTCACCTGCCCCACCCCATGGATGAGCCGCGGCATGACGAAATAGTTGAACAGCAACAACCCCGTCACGAACGCCAGCACCCCGAGCGCCGCCAGCATCACCACCGACCGCGCCCGCCGAACCAACGCCCGCCGCCGCTCAGCCTCCGCCTCCCGAACCGGCCCCTCATACGACTCCGCCCAGGCCGCGATCACCTCCGGCGAAGGTCCTCCCGGCACGAAATCGACCGCTGGCGCGGAAGACGGCGCCGGTGGAGCGAGCGGAGTCGGCTCGATCGCAGGAGGAGGCGCAGGCGCCGCAAGAGGGGCAATGAGTGGTGCCGGAGCGATCTCCGACGCAGGCGCCGGGGCCGGGGGACTCGCGGGACCCGCAAGCGGGTACCCCGGGGCTGGAGCGAAGCGACGGGCCCCCACGAGGAGCGAGTCCCCCGGCCCCGGCGCCGGGACCTGAGCACCCACGACCCCCGCCCGAGTCGAAGCTCCTGTCTCGGCGGGCGCAGGAGCCGGCGCAGGAGCCCGCGCAGGCTCAACCGGCTCGTACCGGGTCCGCAGCCGGCGCCGCGGGCTCATATCCGGCGAAAGCGCGCCGCGAACGCCCCATCGCAGCCGTGCACGTGCGGATAGACCCTCATGAACCCGTTTTCGTCCACCACCTCGTCCGGCAACACCCCCGAAGCGCTCTCCAGCACGAACTGCGGACAGTCGCGCAGAAAGTCCTCGACCACCTCGGTCGTCTCCTCCGGCTCGAACGAGCAAACGCTGTAGACCAGCACGCCGCCCGGTCGTGCGCGCCGACCGCCCGCCGCCAGCAACTCGAGCTGGATCGGCGGCATCTCGCGCAGCATCTCCGGACCCTTGCGCCAGCGGGCGTCCGCGCGGCGTCCCAGCACGCCCAGCCCGGTGCACGGGGCATCCACCAGCACCCGGTCGAATGGCATCGGAAACGTGTAGGTGCGGCCGTCGCCATGGACGACGTGCACCGCGTGGGTGCCCAGCCGGTCCACCGTGCCCTGGAGCGAAGCCACCCGCGCCTCGTTGCGCTCCATCGCCCACACCTCGCCCTCGTCGCCGATCAGCTCCGCCAGGTGTGTGCACTTGCCGCCCGGCGCCGCGC
>JBKJXJ010000449.1:0-6871 GCA_046716125.1 Candidatus Eiseniibacteriota bacterium | reverse complement strand
CGGCGTTGGTCATGGCACTCTGGATCAGGGCCTGATCGGACAGATGGGACCGGATGTAGCGCTGCATCCGAACCTCGACGGGGGCGGGTGTCGAGGGGGCTGATCCACTCCTTCATACCACGAGCGTTTTCGACGCTCAGAATCGGCCAGATTCCGCAGGAAAACCGCCGCCACGAGAACTTTGGGCCGCCGGTGGCTTTCCACGGGCCACCGCCAATCCTGCGCGCATTAGCACGTACCGGCGAGGGCACTCGTGGATGTCGCATGATCGACCCTCGGAGGGTCGTCAAGTGGAATCGACGGTCCGGACCCGCCCTACGTCGGGAAGCTGATGACCACCGTCGTGCCCTGGCCCGGCACGCTGCTGCGCACGAAGATCTGGCCGCCGTGGTAGTCGCGCACCACCCGGCGCGCCATCGCGAGGCCCAGTCCCCAGCCGCGGCGCTTGGTCGTGTAGCCGGGCTCGAAGGCGCGCTTGAGCTCGTCCGGGGTCATGCCGCGGCCGTTGTCGGTCACCGTGACCTCGACCGCCTCGGTCTCCTTGCGACGATCCACCGTGATCTCGATCACGCCGGGCTTCTTGTCCAGCGCCGAGACCGCGTTGGTGAGCAGGTTCTCCAGCGCCCACGCGATCAGCTCGCGGTTGAGATTGATCGGCGGGACCTCGCCATAGCGCTCGCGGATCACGACCTCGCCCTCGGTGCGCGGCAGGCGGCGCCGCATGTACTGGGCCGCCTCGATGACGACCTGGGTGATGTCCTGCAGCTGGAGCTGCGGGGCCGAGCCGACGTGGCTGAACCGATGCGCGACCTTGGTCAGGCGCTCGACATCCCGTTCCATCTCCTCCAGCGTCTCGTCGAACTCGGCGCGCGGCACGCGCACGTCACTCCCGCCGGAGCCGCCGTGCGAGCGCAGCAGCTCGACCCAGCCCAGCAGTGAGGAGAGCGGCGTCCCCAGCTGATGGGCGGTCTCGCGGGCCATGCCGACCCAGATCGACCGCTGCTCGGCCTGTCGGATGCCGGTGAGCCCACCGAGGCCGACCGAGATGAGCAGCACGAGACCACCGCCGGCGATGTACGGCATCCACCGCAACCGTTCGATCACCGCCGGCTCGCCGTAGTGGACGGCGCCGAGCTCGACCCCGGTGCCGGGCTGAGTCATGGGGATGGGCGTGTTTTTCCGATCCATCGCCTTCGCCTTCGCGCGCACCGCGTCGATCCGGGCCCGGATGACGGGCGAGATCGGCAGGCCGAGCGTGACGCTGTCGATCGAGGCGCTGTCCACGAGAGCGGGATCGATCCCGACCCTTCGCCAGGCGCGCGGGATCGAGTCGTTATCGGTGATGACGATCGGGAAGTCGATGTCGGCGATCATCTCGCGCAGGATGGCCCTGAGCGCCGGATCCTCCGCCGCCGGGAACGAAGCCTGGGCACAGAATCGCGCCAGCACGCGCGAAGTCGTCGCCACTTCGCGCGAGAGCGCATTCACCATCTGATAGGTGAAGAGGAACACGCCGAGAACCAGCAGGCTGCCGCCCACGAACAGATAGACCTTGAGCAGGCGCGGAGCGGACAGGCCAGGACCGCCCCCGGCGGACTCAGCGGGCCCTCTGGCGCGACTCGGGCGTTCGGGGCCGTCGGGCATGGTGGCTCAGGCCTCCGGCGAGATCTCTTCGAGACCGTCCAGATAGGGACGAAGCGCCTTGGGGATGCGCACCGACCCGCCCGCGGTCTGGTGATTCTCGAGCAGCGTCGCGTAGGTACGCGGCAGCGCCAGCCCCGAGGCGTTCAGCGTGTGCGGGTATTCGACCTTCGCTCCCGCCTCGCGGCGGAATCTCATCCCCATCCGGCGCGACTGGAAGTCCTCGAAGGTCGAGCACGACGAGCACTCGAGCCATCCGCCGGTGCCGGGCGACCACACCTCGAAGTCGTAGCACTTGGCGGCGGCGAAGCTCATGTCACCGCTGCACAGCAGCATGACGCGATAGGGGAGCTCCAACGCCTCCAGGACGTCGCTCACCTCGCGCGCCAGCTTCTCGTGCTCGTCATAGCCGGTCTCGGGCGGGACGATCTTGACCAGCTCGACCTTGTCGAACTGGTGCACGCGCACCATCCCCCGCGTCTCCTTGCCATAGGTCCCCGCTTCCCGGCGATATGACGCGCAACACGCCGTGAGGTAGCGCGGCACCATGCCGGGCTCGAGGATCTCCTCCCGGTGGATGTTGGTCACCGGCACCTCGGCGGTCGGGTTCAGGAACAGGTCGTCCTCCCCGACCAGGTACATGTCGCCTTCCAGCTTGGGCAGCTGGCCGGTGCCGAACAGCGCGGCCCGGCGAACGACGTGCGGTGGCGAGATCTCGGTGTACCCGTGGTGGCGGGTGTGGAAGTCGAGCATGAAGTTGATGAGCCCGCGCTCGAGCCGGGCGCCGCGGCCGGTGAACAGCAGGAAGCCGGCGCCGGCGATGCGGGCGGCGCGGTCGAAATCGAGCAACCCGAGCGCGGTCGCGAGATCCCAGTGGGGCTTGGGCTCGAAGTCGAACCGCGGCGGCTCGCCCCAGGTGCGTACGAGCTGGTTCTGCTCGGGCCCGCTGCCGGGCGGCACCGAGGGGTGCGGCAGGTTCGGGATCCAGGCCGCCAGCGCCTCGCTCTCCTCCTCGAGGGTCTTCAGGTCGGCGTCGAGCGTCTTGATCCGATCGCCCACCACGCGCATCTCCGCGATGTCGGCGGTCGCATCCTCGCCACGATTCTTGCGCCCCGCGATCGCTTCGCTGGCCGCGTTGCGGCGGGCCTTCAGCTCCTCGGTCTCGTGCAACACGGCGAGGCGCCGTTCCTCGATGCGGTAGTAGTGCGCGAGGTCCACCGACACGCCCTTCAAAGCGACGCCGGCTTCGACCTTGTCGCGATTCTGTCTCAAGAACTTGGGATCGAGCATGTCGTCCTAAGGGTCCTGTCGTGGAGCGGCCGCGCTCACGCGCGTTCGGCTCACCTGCGCGAGAGCTCGCGGGCCCGCGCGTAAGCCGAGCGGGCGTCCTCGTCGCGTCCCAGCTTGGAGAGCGCCATCCCGAGCCCGTAATAGGCGGCCGGATCGTCCTCCCGGATCACGGCCGCCGCCGCATAGCGGCGCGCCGCGAGCTCGAAGTTGCCGCCGGTGTAGGCCTGGTTGCCGGACTCGATCAATAGCTGCGCGCGCTCGGCGGCATCCATGGGCGCCGGAGGCTCGGCGCGGCTGCCACATCCGGCGGCGAGAACGGAGATGCCGAGGGCGAACACGATCGCGATCATCCACCGCATCGCCGGAGCCAGACGGCGCTGCACCGCGTGGTTCATGCGCGCTGGTCCGGCACGGCCTCGACGATCTCGCGAGCGCCGCGCTCCAGCATGCGCACGGCGAGCTTGACGCCAAGCGTCTCGGCCTGGGCCGCCGGGCCCTCGACCTCGTCGCGCACGATCTCGAGCCCGTCCGGACTCACCACGACCGCCTCCATGACCAGGTGGCCCTGCTCGATCCGGGCCAGCGCCCCGGCCGGGAGATCGTCACCGCCGCCCAGCTCGTTGAGCCACGCGCGCTCCGCGAGCACCGCGCGGTGCGCATCGGGGTCGTCGAGCACCTTCAAGGCCGCGAACACATCCTTGCGCGAGACCAGCGCCTCCAGTCCCAGCGCCCCCTGGCCCGGGGTCGGAACGCACACCTCGGTCGTGAAGATCTCGCTGACGCGGTCGTGCCACCCGAGGCGCTCGGCATCCGTCGCCGCCATCACGAGCCCCTCGAACTGGCCATCCTCGAGCTGCTTCCAGTGAGTCTCGAGGCTGCCCTTGGCGGGCACGGCCCGGAGATCCTCGCGGTAGGCCAGCATCTGGGCGCGGCGGAGCGAGGTCGATCCGGCGACGCGCTCGCGCTCGTCCAACTCGTCCAGGATGCGGCCGTCGCGGGTGAGGAAGACCTCGAACGGGTGCCGGCGACGGGGCACGGCGACCAGCGCGTAGGCGTCGAGACGGACGAGGGGCAGGTCGGGAAGATCGTGCAACGCGGCATCCACCTTGCCCTGGGCGAGCGCGGCGTCCAGGTCGCGCGTGAACGCCGCGCTGGAGGCCGGACCGTCGTGGATGTGGTCGCCGCTACCCGCCACCTTGATCAGCTCGACCTCGAGGTTCGGATGCGCCCCGCGCAGGGCGTCCACGACCTCTTCGGCCAGCGCCAGTGCCAGACGGTTGGCGCGTACTCCGATTCGCAGCTTGCCGGGCAGCGTCATCGCTTCGGATCCTCCGGAGATGGACGCCGACTATGCTTGAGAGCGAGCGGGAGTCGCAAGCGGGGTCCGCGTGCCTGAAGGGGTGATGGGAGGAATGAACAGGGGATCCGCCTCCGACGCGGATCCCCCTGACGCCGACGGCTCGACGCCCTTGAGTTACGCCTTCTTCGCCGCCTTCTTCTTGGCCGGCTTGCCGGCCTTGAGGGCGGTCTTGCGCGCGACCTTCTTCTCGACCTTGCGGGCCGAGAGCTTGCGCGCGGTCGTGCGCTTCACGGCCGACTTCGCCACCACCTTGGCCTTCTTGGCGGGCTTGGCAACGGGCATGCCGAGCGCCGCATCGGCGGGCGCCGCGGGCTTGGCCATCGGCACGGGACGCAGCGGGATGCCGAGCGAGCGCAGCAGCGAGGCCGCCTGCTCGGAGGGCTGCGCGCCCTTGGAGATCCAGGCCTCGACGCGGTCCTTGTGCACCACCAACTCGTACGGCTGGGTCAACGGATTGTAGTGACCGAGGATCTCGAGGAAGCGCCCGTCACGCTGACGCCGCGAATCCGCAGCCACCATCCGGAAAAAGGGCCGCTTCTTCGCGCCGGCCCGCATCAGGCGAATGACCACCGACATAGGTTTCTCTCCTCCTCTGGATCTGGCCTCGCCCGGTCCCCCCTCGGGTTCCGGGACGTCCTGCTGTTACCGCATCTGTCCGCGAAGCGCCGCGATCCCGCGCGGACCGCCGCGCAGGCGCTTCATGAGCGCGCGCGCCTGATCGAAGTCCTTGAGCAGCCGATTCACCTCGGGCACCGTGGTGCCGCTCCCGGCCGCGATGCGCCGCCGGCGGCTCCCGTCGATCAGGCGGGGGTGCCGGCGCTCCTTCAACGTCATGCTCTGCATGATCGCCTCGTACCGCTTGAGGCGATCGGTATCCGGCTGGGCCTCCGCCAGGGCCGCTTTAGGCAACCCAGGCAGCATCTTCATGATCTCTTCGATCGGGCCCATCTTCTTCATCTGCTGCAGCTGCTCGAGGAAGTCCTCGAGCGTGAAATCCGCCTTCCGCGCGCGCTCGGCGAGCCGTGCCGCGTCCTTCTCGCTCACCGCCGCCTGCGCCCGCTCGACCAGCCCGAGCACATCCCCCATCCCCAGGATGCGCCCGGCGAGGCGATCGGGATGGAACACCTCCAACCCGTCCAGCTTCTCGCCGACGCCCATGAACAGGATGGGCTTGCCCGTCACCTGCCGCAGCGAGAGCGCCGCACCGCCGCGCGCATCGCCGTCCATCTTGGTCAGCACCAGCCCGTCCACGCCCACGCTCTCGGCGAACATCTGGCCGATGCGCACGGCCTCCTGGCCGGTCATGCCATCCACCACGAGGAGCACCTGATGCGCGCGGCTCGCGCGCTTGAGCTCCTGAAGCTCGCTCATCAGCTCGGCATCCACGTGCATCCGGCCGGCGGTGTCGAGCACCAGGAAATCGAATCCACGCCGGCGCGCCTCGCCGAGCGCTCCGGTCGCGATCTCCACCGGCGGCGTGCCGTCCGGCGCGCGCCAGAATCCGACCTCGGCCTGCGCTGCCACCTTCTCCAGCTGATCGATGGCGGCGGGGCGATAGACATCCGCGCTCGCCAGCAGCGTGCGCTTCTCCCGCCGCTTGAGCCACAGCGCCAGCTTCCCGGCGAACGTGGTCTTGCCCGAGCCCTGAAGGCCCGCGAGCAGGACGACCGTCGGCAGGTGCTGCGAGCCGGCGAGCGTGACCGGCACCCGGCCGAGCAGGCTCTCCAGCTCATCGCGGACGATCCCGACCACCTGCTGCCCCGGGGTGAGGCTGCTCAGGACATCCTGACCGACCGACCGGGCTTCCACACGGGAGACAAAGTCGCGCGCCACAGCGACTTGTACGTCGGCTTCGAGCAGCGCCCGCCGCACTTCCCGAAGGCTCTCACGGACGTTCTCAGGGGTCAGACGGGCCTGGCCCGTCAGCTTCTTGAATACCCCCTGCAATCGGTCGCTCAGCGCTTCGAACACGGGCCCTTTCCGTCAGCGAAGCGGGCACAATAGCACAGGGTTGGGGCGACGGGTAGACGAGAGTGGAGGGTCCGGCGGAGGGGTTTTTCCACGTGACGCAGGCGTTCAGATTTGAAACCCCGGCCGCCGTGGTCGCCGAGAGCGTCGTCCGGGTGCCCGACTGTGGACGCGTGACCGCCCTCGGACCGGCAGGGCTCAGGGACGCCGGATCGCCCCGCGCAGATTCGCGAGCGCCACGTGCGGATCGCCCTGTCCGTAGACCGAATGGCCGGCGACGAACACGTCGGCGCCCGCCGCGCGCGCGCTGCGCGCCGTATCGGGCGCGATCCCGCCGTCCACCTCGATCAGGTAGCGCGCCCCGTGCGACTCCCGCCAGGCGGCGGCCGCGCGGACCTTGTCGAGCATGTCGGCCATGAACTCCTGTCCGCCGAACCCGGGCTCGACCGTCATGACGAGAAGCAGATCGAGGTCCTCGAGATGGCGCTCCGCCGAAACGAACGGCGTTCGGGGCTTGAGAGCCAGCCCGACCCGGGCGCCGGACTCGCGCACGGCGGCAAGGGTCACTCCGACGCCGGCGCAGGCTTCGAGGTGGACGGTGATGAGATCCGC
>JBKJXJ010000448.1:0-3170 GCA_046716125.1 Candidatus Eiseniibacteriota bacterium | reverse complement strand
ATCGCACGCCGCGCGCGAGTACTGGGACACCCTGCTCGTGGACAAGGAGAACTTCTTCCAGTTCAATCCACTCCTGCCGGCGGTCGCGGTGGGCGCGGTCGAGACCCGCCACATCGTCTACCCGCTGCGCTCGATGGCCCGCCATCGCCACATCCGCTTCCACAAGAACAAGGCGACCCGCATCGACCTCACGCGCCGCGAGGTGCGACTCCACAACAACCTGGTCGAGCCCTTCGAGGTGCTGGTGGTCGCCGTCGGGAGCGAGACCAACTACTACGACGTGCCCGGCGCCGCCGAGCACACCCAGCCATTCAAGTCGATCGTGGACGCAATGACGCTGCGGGCGCGCGTGGTCGAGCTGTTCGAGATGGCGGAGCAGGCCGAGACCCGCGAACAGCGCCGCCGGCTGCTCTCGTTCGTCATCGTGGGAGGGGGTGTCACCGGGGTCGAGGTCGCGGCCGAGCTGATGGAGATGGCGCGCGAGACCCTGCTGCCCAAGTATCCGAGCCTGCACCGCTCGGACCTGACCGTCACCGTGCTCGAGTCGGGGGACCGGGTGGTGAACACCGCGCGGGTGGACCACTCGGCCTACGTCCTGCGCTTCCTCGAGCGCCACGGCGTGGCGGTGCGCCTGCGGGCGCCGGTCACCCGCGTCGAGCTCAAGCGCGTCCACCTCGCCGATGGGGAGGTGGTCGAGGGCTTCACCCTCATCTGGACCGCCGGGGTGCGTCCGCCCGAACTGGTGCGCGAGCTGCCGCTTCTGCATGCCGAGGACGGGCGGGTGCGGGTGGACGACCGGCTCCGGGCGCTGGATCCCGCGGGGCAGCCGCTCGACCACGTGCTCGTCATCGGCGACTGCGCGGCGGTCGCCGACGGCCGCGGCGGCTACTTCCCGCGGCTGGCCCAGACCGCGGTCGCGACCGGGCGCTACGCGGGCGACCTGCTGGTCCGGCGCGCGCAGGGACGCCCCGACGTGCCGTTCGCGCATGAGGGCAAGGGCTACATCATCTCGCTCGGCAAACACAGCTCGGTCGTGGACTTCATGGGCGTGCCGTTCTCGGGCCGGCTCGCGTGGCTCCTCTGGGCGGCCTACTACCTCATCACCATGGTGGGATTCCGGAAGCAATTGGAGGTCGGCCTCGACCACCTGATCCATCTTCTGTTCGAGCACGATTCGTCGCAGATCCTCAACCGCCGGCAGGTGCTGTCGGACGAAGAGTTGAACCTGTCGCTCGCGCCGCCGCGCGGCAGCGCGGTGGACGACTCCGTCACGGGCGCGGCGTAGCGACCGGAGAGGGTCAGGCATGGCCAACACCGCCAGCGTCGTGCTGCAGACGGTCGAGGGGACCGGGCTGGTCTTCGAGGCGCGCCTGGGGAGCGGCGGACGATTCCTGATGGACAGCGCCAGGGAGCCGCAGGGCCCGAGCCCGGTCGACACCCTGCTCGCGGCCCTCGGTGGCTGCTGCGGGATGGACGTGATCGGCATCCTGCGCAAGCAGCGCCAAGTCGTGACCGGCTACGAGGTGGCGCTCGAGAGCGAGCGGAGCCCCGAGCATCCGCGCCGGTTCACGCGCATCCAGATCGTCCACCGCGTGCGCGGGCGGAGCTTGAGCGCCGCGGCGATCGAGGAGGCGATCCGGCTCAGCGATACCAGGTACTGCAGCGTCTACGCCACGCTCGCCCCCGCGGTCGAGATCGTGAGCCGTTACGAGATCATCCCCGACGGCGCCGGATGAGCGGCACCCGCAACGTCTTCATCATGTCCGCGGCGGTGTTCGCCTTGATCGCGGGCGAACAGCTCTGGACGCGCTTCCTCCCGGTCTATCTCGTCACCCTTGGCGCGCCGGCGGTGGCGCTGGGCCTCTGGGGCTCGTCCAAGGACTTCATCGACGCCGCGCTCCAGTATCCCGGCGGGGCGCTCAGCGACCGCTACGGCAGCCAGCGGGCGCTCCTGCTGTTCACAGCGATCGCCGGGCTCGGATACGTCGCGTTCTGGGTGTCGCCCTCGTGGGAGTGGATGTTCCTCGGCCTCCTGTTCGCGACCGCCTGGGGCAGCCTCGCCTCGCCCGCGATGTTCGCGCTGGTCGCCGAGAGCCTGCCGTCCGGCCGCCGCGCGCGCGGGTTCCTCATCCAGAGCGTGCTGAGGCGCGTGCCGATCGTGTTCGCGCCCACGCTGGGCGGGTTGCTGGTCGAGCACATGGGGCTTCGGGACGGCCTGCGGATCGGGTTCTCGATCTCGATCATGCTGGCGATCGTCACCCTGTGGTTCCAGAACAAGTACTACGTGCCGCCGAAGCATCCGCCCGTGGCGCGCACCCACGGGCTCCGGGCGCTGTGGCGGCGGGCGCCGCCGCCGCTCCGCCGGCTCCTGGTCGCCGACGTGCTGGCGCGCGCGGCCGAGAGCATGACCGAGGTGTTCGTGGCGGTCTACGTCCTCGACCACCTGCACGCGGGCCCGATGCGGTTCGGGGGATGGATCGGGCTCCAGTACGCGGTCTCGATCGCCTCATACTTCCCCGGGGCCTGGCTGGCCTCGCGGTTCGGCCCGCGGCTGCCTGTGGCAATCACGTTCATCATGTTCGCGGCGTTCCCGCTCATGGTCGGCCTCGCCGCGGATCACGCCATGCTCACCGTCGCGTTCGTGGTCGCGGGCCTGCGCGAGCTGGGCGAGCCCGCGCGCAAGGCGATGATCGTGGACGCGGCGCCCGACGATGCCCGCGCCCAGACCGTCGGCGCCTACTACCTGGCGCGAAGCGTGCTCATCATCCCGGCCGGCATCGCCGGCGGGCTCCTGTGGGCGCGCCAGCCGCAGGCGCCGTTCTGGCTCGCGACCGTGATCGGCGCGGTCGGCGTGACCTACTTCATGATTGCCTTCCGCCGCCCGGGACCGCTGCCCGAGGCCCGGGGCTGAGCCACGTCAGGCGACGGCGGCCGCGGGCGCGTGCGAATGGCGAGCATCGTGGGTTACGATGCGAAACCGCGCCACGGGCAGGCACGCCCGCCGCGCCCGAAGGAAGGAGCGCATGACCGCGCCAGACTCGTCGCCGGGGCCGCACGCTTCGCCCCGCCGGGGACTCTCCGAGCTCATCCTGCGGGTGAGCGACGTTCCGCGCGCGGTGGCGTTCTATCGTGACGTGGTCGGGGGCGCGGTCGGCCGCCGGCCCAGTGAG